>NZ_JBHXBG010000021.1:0-45773 GCF_042726755.1 Promicromonospora sp. NPDC060271
GTCAATCAAACGACCGATCTCAGAGCAACCGACCGAAGTCAGCAGGTGTGCGACCAACCTCGTGCGCCAGCGCGCCGGCCGGCCGCGGGGCTCACACCGCCAGCGCCTCCCCCGACGCGAGCCGCGAGTACGTGTACTCGCCGCTGAGCCGCGCCGTGTCCAGCCGTGCCCCGACCATGGTGAGCCCGATCTCGGAGAGCAATGCCTCGTGGATCGGGACGACCGTACGGGCCGGGACCGACCGCGTGAAGTCGATGGCCTCGGCGAGCTTCATCCACGGGCCCGCCACGGGCAGCAGGAGCACGTCCAGGCCGGCGGCCGGCAGGGCCGCGGGGGCCTCGTAGGAGTCGCCAGGGTGGAACACGCTGGCCCCGCCGGCCTCCACGAGGTACGTCACGTTGACCGCACGCGGGATCTCCGGGTGGATCAGGGCGTGGTCGCCGCCGCCCACGGTGACGTGCGCACCCGCGATCTCGAGCACCTGGCCGGGGGCCACCTGGTGCACACGGTCGCCCGGTGCGCCACCGGCGCGCAGGGCCTCGGCGGCAGGCGCGGTGGCCCACACCTGGGCGTCCGGCGCGGCTCCGAGATGCTCGACGACGGCGGGTACGTCCACGTGGTCGGGGTGGTCGTGGGTGACGAGCACGGCCGCGGCGCCCGTGAGGGCCGCTGTGGTGTCGCTGTAGGTGCCGGGATCGATCACGAGGGTGCCGCCGCCGTCGGGCAGGCCGAGGGAGACGCACGCGTGACCGTGGAAGATGAGCTGCATGCTCGCAGGCTACGCCTGCCCCCTGGATACGGCAGACCGCCTGGTCGGGGTGCGTGGCGCCCCCGTTCCAGACGGCTGAGTCGATCGCGTGTCGGTCGGTGTGTGACTGTCAGACGGCGGACCTGGCGGCACGGCGTTGCGCGAGCTCGTCGCCCTCGACCGTGGGGACCTCACCCGTCTCGCCCTGGTCGAGGGTCTCGGTCGGCATCTGGGCGAGGGTGCCTTCGATCTCGCGCCACACCCGCCCGACGGCGATGCCGAACACACCCTGGCCGCCCGCCACGAGGTCGACCACCTCGTCGGGCGAGGTGCACTCGTACACGCTCGCGCCGTCGGACATCAAGGTGATCTGCGCCAGGTCCTCCACGCCGCGCTCGCGCAGCGCGGTGACGGCGGTGCGGATCTGCTGCAGGGAGACGCCCGTGTCGAGGAGCCGCTTGACGACCTTGAGCACGAGGATGTCGCGGAAGCTGTACAGCCGGTGCGTGCCGGAGCCGGTGGCCGGCTTGATGCTCGGCTCGACGAGGCCGGTGCGGGCCCAGTAGTCGAGCTGGCGGTACGTGATGCCGGCGATGTGGCATGCCGTGGTTCCGCGGTAGCCCGTCGTGGCGTCCTGCTCCGTCAGGTCCTCACCGAAGAGGAGACCCTGCGCGCCGTGCGGGACCGTAGCGCGTGTGGCTCTCTCACCGCTGGTGTTCACTGTGCCTCCTGGGGTGTCGTGGCCACGCTAAGGCGCGTCGGAGGTGATTTCAAAGATGCGCGCCGTGAAAGGTTCGGCGTGTCGCGAGTTGGTGGGTTTTCACCCACCAGATTGATCCCGTTTCACCCGGTTCGACCACCGCCGCCCTGGGCGCCACCTCCTGGTGGGCCGAGGAAGTCCTCGGGCGTGACGTGGTCCAGGAAGTCACGGAACCGCTCGACCTCCGCCTGCTGGTCGACGTCGACGATCTCCACGCCGGCCAGCGCGACGATCTCGGCGGAGCACAGGACGGGGCTGCCGGTGCGAACGGCCAGCGCTATCGCGTCGGAGGCCCGCGAGTCGAGGTGGACGCCGTTGCTGAGAACGAGCTCGGCGAAGTAGATCCCGCCCTCCAGCGCGACGATGTCCACCCGTTCGAGCGTGACGCCCACCGCGCCGAGCACGTCGCGCAGGAGATCGTGGGTCATGGGCCGGGGCGTGGCCAGCCCGGCCTGCGCCATGGCGATGGCGCTGGCCTCGCGCGCCCCGATGACGATGGGGATGGCCAGGTCAGCGGCGCTGTCCAGCAGCAGCACGACGATCTCCTGATCGCGCTGCTGCTGTCGAACACCGAGGATCTCCACGGGGACCATCGGCACGTCGTCCGGCCTCACGCTTTCACCGTACGGCCATTGACGGTCACTCGTCGCGCCCGGGGACAAATTTCTGGTCACGGACCGGCCACCCGGTGGCAATGGTGGGTGAATTCTTGTCGTGGTGACGGCTCAACCGAGGTCGTCGATACCCTGCCGGACCCATGCGGCGTGCAAGCGGGTGAACAGCTCGCCCATGTCGCTGGCCATGCTCGCGGCGCGACCGCGGGCGGCGCTCGCGTGCTGGCTGCGCAGGGGCGCGACGACCTGGTCAACGAGCGCTACCTGCCGGTCGGCGGCGGTGCGGTAGGAACGCAGGTGGCGGGGTTCGACGCCGAACTCGGCCAGCGCGCCCGCGATACGGGCCACCTCGACGGCGCCCGAGCCGAACGTGCCGCCCGACGCGGGCAGGAGCCCTGCCTGGGCGAGGTCGTGCACGAACTCCTCGGTGACGCCCGCGGCCTCGGCCACGGCTTGCGCGGTCCAGCGGCGCCGGGCGGGCGAGCCCGTTCCGGCGAGGCGGGGCGCGGGGTGCTCGGCCGAGTCGGGGTCGGCGTCCATCGCGGCGAGGCGTTCCTTGATCACCTTCAGCGGCATGTAGCTGTCGCGCTGCTCGGTGAGGACGAAGCGCAGGCGTTCGACGTCGGCCTGGCTGTACTGGCGGTAGCCCGACGGCGTGCGCACCGGCTCGATCAGGCCCTGCTCCTCGAGGAAGCGGAGCTTGGAGTGCGACACGGACGGGAACTCCTGCCCGAGCGCGCGCAGGACGTCGCTGATGCGCATGGTGGGCTGGCGGGAGATCCCGCGGGGCCAGGGCGCGTCGAGGTCGTCCTGCGCGGCGTCGTGATCGTCACGGGTGCGCTCGTGGGCGCGGTCATGACGCGGTTCGGTGCCGCCGTGGACCCCACGATGGTCGCGTGCGGCTCCGGCTGTCACGGGGCGGGCGTCCCCGCGCCCCACTGCGCCGGCGACTGCGGGCTGGCGTGGAAGGTGAGGCGGAACTTGCCGATCTGCACCTCGTCGCCGGTGACCAGCGTGGCGGCGTCGATGCGGCCGCGGTTGACGTAGGTGCCGTTCAGGGAGCCGATGTCGCGCACGACGAACGAGTCGCCCTCGCGGACGAACTCGGCGTGCTTGCGGGAGACCGTGACGTCGTCGAGGAAGATGTCGGCCTGCTCGCTGCGGCCGGCGACGCTGCGGCCGGTGTCCAGGAGGAAGCGGGCGCCGAATCCCGGGCCGCGCTGCACGATGAGCAGCGCGGAGTGCCGCGGCAGCGCGGCGACGGCGGCGGCTTCCTCGGGGCTGAGCGCGGTGCGGGGCGCCTGCTCGTCTGAGGTCGGGAACGCGATCCGACCCAGGTTGGCCGTGGTATCGGGCCCGACCGGATGGGCGCTGGGGTCCGTCATCAGGTCTCCTCGGGTGCGGTAGTAGTTCTGCGGTAGTGATGCTGCAGCGGTGATGAGGCGGGTCGCTACGTCCGGACAACGGTCGGGACCGTGTCCGGGTTCCACTCAACCTACCTCGATCGGGATCGACGCGGGAACCATGGAAGGGAACCAACCCGGATAAAACTACCCAGGTCACGGGCGTTTCGCATGCCAGTTTTCACAGCTCGGCCCGATGTTCCGGTGATCTCCGCCAGGAACCGGTGCAAACGTGGCGCGAGTCACTTTTCCTGGGCCGGTTCGGCATGCTCCGGTTCGCCGGGTATGCGCACGGCATCGACGCTGACCTGGTCGGAGACCGTGGTGGTCGCTTCGCCGCCCTCCTCCCGGATCCGGGGCAGGGCGCCGCCGGGGATCTCGAGGGCGCGGTCGATCGTCTCGGGGTTGCCGATCGCGGTCCACTCGTACGGGGAGGCGATGGCGGCGCCGTCCAGGACGACGCCGCCGCCGGAGTCGACGAAGTAGCTGGTGGTGACCAGCCGTACCCCGTTGACCTCGATGGCCTCGGCCCCGGCGTTGCGCAGCTCCTCCAGGAGGTTGAACAGGACCTGCGCCTCCAGCGGCCGGGCGCCGTCGGCCACGTGGACCTGGACGCCCGGACCGTGGGCGGGGAGCCGGCCCGAGAGGATCCCCTCCTGCTCGGCGCGCTGCCGCGCGAGGTCGCGCGCGGCCTGGTCGCGTCCGTCCGCCGACCGCAGGTCGTCCCGGATCTCCTCGAGGTCAGCCACCTGCGCGTCGAGCTGGTCGGCGCGCTGCGTGACCTCGTCCAGGAGCCGTACGAGCTCGTCCTGGCGCAGGCTGCTGAGCTGGTCCCCCGTCGACTGCCCCACCTGGACGGCGAGCGCGAAGCCCAGCGCGAGGCACAGCAGGCCGGTGAGCACCTCGGAACGGGTGCCACGGGGCCGCAGCAGCTGCGCCACCCGCTTCCAGCCCGACGCCGCCGCTGCCGGCCCTGGCGCTGCCGGCCCCGGCACGGCCGCCGACGGCACGGATCGCGTCGGCTCCGCGTCGTCGTGGGCCTCGTCCTCGACGCGGTCCTTGCCGTTTCCCGTGCTCACGCCGTGCAGCCGTGCCCGTGGGTGCTGGTGTGTGGGTACATCGCCAACACTCTACTCGGGGCGTCGGGTCGAGGGTCAGCTCGGCGGGTCAGCTCAGCCGGAGCAGGCGCGTGCCGTGGGCGGGCACGGTCAGGCGCACGCTGCCGTCGCGCAGCGGGACGTCCTCCCCTGCCCACAGGTCGTGGGCCTGCCCGCGGTTCTCGCTGCCGACGTCGGAGAGATGGACGGTCACGTCCTGGGACTCGTCCCCGAGCCAGAAGACCGCGCACACCTCGTGGTCCGGGAAGTCGGCGCGCCAGATCACCAGCGAGCCGTCCCGCACGATCTCCCTGCTCCCGGTGCTCGACAGGAGCCCCAGCACGTCCGGGTTCTGCAGCAGCCCGACGGTCTCGGGCAGCGTGTCGGGCAGGTGCCCGCCGAACATCAGCGGTGAACGCATCATCACCCAGAGGGTGATCATCGTGCGCTGCTCCTCCAGCGTCAGCCGGGAGTCCCGCTCCTGACCGACGTGCGCGCGGACGCCGAGGCGCCCCATGGGCAGCATGTCCGCGTCGGCCCAGGCGCCCGGGCGCTGGTGCGGCGCCCACCGGGCGGCGCGCTGGAACATCTCCTTCAGCTGCGACCACCCGTCCCACAGGTCGTCGGAGATCCGCCACATCTCCGAGTGCCGCGCCAGCTCGTCCAGGTGCGCCAGGGACAGCTCCTTGCCCGGCGAGAGGCTCAGGACGATCGGTCGTCCGCACCGGTCGATCGCGCGCGAGTAGGCGGCGATCTCGACGCTCTGGGTCGGTGGGTGCAGGACGTCGTCGAGCTTGACGAAGTCCACCCCCCACTCGGCGAACTGCGCGACCTGGGAGTCGTAGTACGCCTGCGCCCCGGGAGCCGAGTGGTCGATGCCGTAGTTGTCGGGGTTCCAGTGACACACGTTGTCCCGGTCGGCGATCTGCGCCGCCGTGGTGTTCCCGCCGAGTACCGGCAGGTCGAGCTCGACCGCCTTGCGCGGGATCCCCCGCATCATGTGCAGGCCGAAGCGCAGCCCCAGGGCGTGGACCTGGTCCGCGAGCTGCCGGAACGAGCCGTCCGCCGCCGACGGAAACCGCCCGGGAGCCGGCAGCTGCCTGCCCCACTGGTCCAGCACCGGATCCGACACCGGCTGGTAGGCGTGCACCCCCGCCGCCGGCTCGTACCACTGGATGTCGACCACCACCGTGTCCCAGCCGTACGGCAGCAGGTGCTCGGCCATGAACCGGGCGTTGGCCATGACCTCGGCCTCGGTCACCGAGCTGCCGAAGCAGTCCCAGCTGTTCCACCCCATCGGCGGCAGTCCCGCACGAACCTTGCGTTGCGAATCGATATGCACGTCGCTACCTCACCGCAGCGCGTGCGGTGCCCGCATCCGGATGCCTGCGGCAGACTTCCGGAATCCTGTGGCCGATGCGCCTCAGGCCTTGAAGATGTGCCGGCGGATCGAGGCGGCGTTCGAGAAGATCCGGATACCCAGCACCACCACCACCGCCGTCGACAGCTGCCCGCCCACGCCGAGCTGGTCACCCAGGAACACGATGAACGCCGCCACCACCACGTTCGACAGGAACGAGACCAGGAACACCTTGTCGTCGAACAGCCCGTCCAGCATCGCCCGCAGACCTCCGAACAGGGCGTCCAGGGCCGCGACCACCGCGATCGGCAGGTACGGCTGCAGCATCAGCGGGACGGTCGGCTGCAGCACGAGACCGGCAACCACCCCGATCACGAGCCCGACGATCGGGATCATCCGTTGTCCTCCTCGGTTCGGTCCTGCGTTGTCTGCGCTGACGGCGTCGCCCGCGCCGTCTCCCGCGCACCCCCGGACCGCTCGGAGTGCGCGTACCGCAACGTCGGGGAACCCGCACCCGGCAGGTACATCCCCTCGCTCGCGGTCACCTCGTGCTCGATGCCGTACTCCGCGCTCAGCAGCTGCAGGAACCCCAGACCCGCCGAACGCGCGAACTCGACCTGCATGTCCTCCGGGTCACCCACCGCCTCGACCGTGTACACGGGACCGTTCAACGGCTGCAGATCCACCAGGATCGCGTCACCCGCGTTCCGGATCGCCGACAACGACGTCAGCCGCTGATCGTTCACCGCAACCGCCTCGGCCCCCGCCGCCCACAGCTCGTTGACGACGAACTGCACGTCCGCGTCCCGCACCCGCGACTCCGCGGGCGCGTCACCCGGATCCACCAGCCCACCACCCGCGCCGTCGGTCAGCCGCACCACCACCCCGGGACCCCGCACCGGCACCGCACCGTTCACCCACCGGTCCAGCTCGTTGATCTCCACCAACGCCGACGGCAACAACGCGGCACCCTGCAGACCGTCCACCTCCGCGCTGAGCTCCGCGGCACGCCGCGACAGCGACTCCACCTCGGCGCTGCGCTCCTGGATCCGCTCCATCAGTACCGTACGACCCCTCGTGACCAACGGCTGCGGCGCTCGCAGGTCCAGGACGGCGACGGTCGTCGCCGCACCGAGCAGCACCGCGACCAGGAGCAGACCCAGCGTGCTCGTCGCCCCGCGGCGCGACGTCGTCTCCCCCGCCTCCGCGCGCCGCCGTGCCACCAGCGCGTAGCCAGGGTCCAGCGGACGCTCCGTGACCTCACGCAGCAGCGTCATCGACTCGTCGGGACGTCGCCCCGCCGGGGCGTGCGGAGCGGTCATGCCGCGGCCGCCAGGCGCCGCACCTGAGCCACGTACTGCAAACCCGCCAGCCAGTACAGGCCGACTCCCCACCAGGTGAAGGCCCAGCCCACCACGTGCGCCGTGGCGCCGAGCCAACCGGGCACCGCGGCGAGGAGCAGCAGCGGGAACGCGTAGAGCAGGGCGAACGTCGCGACCTTGCCGACCACTGTCACCTCAAGCGTCCCGTAACCCAGGCGCGCCAGGACCGGCACCGTCAGCACGAGCAGCACGTCCCGCGCCACGATCCCCAGCACCAGCCAGAGCGGAACCACCTCGCGCCACGCCAGACCGATCAGCGTCACGAAGATGAAGAGCCGGTCGGCGAACGGGTCAAGGACCTGCCCGAGCCGGGTGACCTGGTTCAAGCGACGGGCGAGCACACCGTCGAGCCAGTCCGAGGCACCCGAGACGGCGAGCACCAGCAGCGCCCAACCGTCCTCGCCCACGACGATCAGCACCGCGAAGACCGGCACGAGCGCCAGCCGCACCAGGCTGATCACGTTGGGCACGGTCAGGACCCGGGAGCTCATCTCCGCCCCACTGGACACGCGCACCGCCCTTGCTCACGCCGGTTTCGTCTCGGCCGCAATACTACGGGGCAAGCGTCGCGAATCCGCACCGGCGCGCCGTCCGACGGCCCCACAACGCCCCTCACCACGCACGACATCACCCGCGTGCTGCACGTCACGCTCCATAACCCTGTGCCGAAGGCCCCACCAGCGGATAGGGTGGGACCACATCCCCTTGGAGTTCGTCGTCTTCCCGTGTGTGCACAAAACGTGCGAGACAGGCCCGCAGCCTCGGCTGCGGGGAAGGTGTTTCGGGAGCGAGCGACGCGAGGGCCCTCACCTCGGCCCTGACTCCGCCCGCGACGACGAACGGTGCATCACTGCATGTCTATCGACACCCATGACCTGATCGCGCCTGCTGAGCAGGACACCGAGCAGGCCATCGCCGAAACCGGCGACCAGACGACCCCCGCGGCCGTCACCACCGAGAACACCACCTCCGAGGACACAACCCCCGAGCCCACCGGCCCGACCTTCGCAAGCCTCGGCCTCCCCGCACCGCTGATGGCAGCCGTCGACAAGCTCGGCTTCGTCACGCCGTCGGCCATCCAGGCCCGCGCCATCCCCGAGCTCCTCGCCGGCCGCGACATCACCGGCGTCGCCCAGACCGGCACCGGCAAGACCGCCGCCTTCGGCCTCCCGCTGCTCGCCGCCATCGACCCGGCGCTCCGCAAGGTCCAGGCCCTCGTCCTCGCCCCCACCCGCGAGCTCGCCATGCAGGTCGCCGACGCCGTCGAGTCCTTCGCGACCGAGCTCGACGACGTCCGCGTCCTGCCCGTCTACGGCGGCGCCCCCTACATCCCCCAGCAGCGCGCCCTGCGCGACGGCGTCCACGTCGTCGTCGGCACCCCCGGCCGCATCAAGGACCACCTCGACCGCGGCGCCCTCAAGCTCGACGACATCCGCTTCCTCGTCCTCGACGAGGCCGACGAGATGCTCCGCATGGGCTTCGCCGAGGACGTCGAGGAGATCTTCGGCCAGGCACCCACCAAGCGCCAGGTCGCCCTCTTCTCCGCGACCATGCCACCCGCGATCCGCAAGGTCGCCGACCACCACATGACCGACCCCGTGCAGATCGCCGTCACCCGGCAGGCCTCCACCGTCACCGCGGTGCGCCAGACCTACGCCGTCGTGCCCTTCCGCCACAAGGTCGGCTCGCTGGCCCGCGTCCTGGCCACCTCCGACGCCGACGCCGCCATCGTCTTCACCCGCACCCGCGGCGCAGCGGAAGACGTCGGCTCCGCCCTCATCGAGAAGGGCATCTCCGCCGCCACCATCTCCGGCGACGTCGCACAGAAGGAACGCGAGAAGATCGTCGAGCGCCTCCGCTCCGGCGCCCTCGACGTCCTCGTCGCCACCGACGTCGCAGCCCGCGGCCTCGACGTCGACCGCATCGGCCTCGTCGTCAACTTCGACGTCCCCGGCGAACCCGAGACCTACGTCCACCGCATCGGCCGCACCGGCCGCGCCGGCCGCACCGGCGAAGCCCTCACCTTCGTCACCCCCCACGAGCGCGGCAAGCTCCGCAGCATCGAGCGCACCATCCGCGCCTCGCTCGAAGAGGTAGAGATCCCCTCCCCCCGCGACGTCTCGGCCCACCAGGTCAAGCGCACCCTCGGCAAGGTAGCGGCCCGCCGCGAAGCCGGACGCCTCGACATGTACACCGACATGATCCGCACCTACGCCGACGAGACCGGCACCGACCCCATCGAGATCGCAGCCGCCATGGCGGCGCTCGCGGTCGGCGACGACGGTCCCCGGGCCCGTGCGGAGCAGGAGGAGTACGAGCGCGAGCGGAGCGAGGCCAAGGCAGCGGCCGCCAGGCGCACCGCCCGCGACGGCGACCGGCACGACCGGTCCGGCGACCGTCCCGCGCGGGGCCGGTCCGAGGGCGAGCGCGGCATCCGCCGTCCGGCCCGGGGCACGCGCTACCGCATCGCCGTCGGGCACACGCACGGCGTGCAGCCGGGCGGGATCGTCGGCGCGCTGACGGGCGAGGGTGGAATCACCGGCGCCGACGTCGGCAAGATCGACATCTTCGGCAGCTTCTCGCTGGTGGACATCATCGCGCCGCTGGACACCGCGGCGCTGGACCGTCTGGGCCGCGCCCGCGTGGCCGGCAAGCCGCTCCGCATCACGCTCGACCGCGGTCCGGCGCGTACCGGCGGCGACCGGGACCGTGCCCCCCGGAGCGGCGGCGACCACCGCCGTCCCGACGGCGAGCGTGGCCCCCGCACCCGCGGGGCCCACTGGGACTCCCGCACCCCCCGCTGACCCCGGCCAGTCGACAGACCGCGAAGTAGAGCGCCTGTCCGGACACACGCTCTATCTCGGCCTCCCTGAGGTGCCGAGATAGAGCAGGTGTCCGGACAGGCGCTCTACTTCGCGGAGCCCGGTGTGGGTTCCGTCGCCTCGCCGAGCTCCGCTATGAGCGCCACCAGGCGGCGCGCCTCGGCCATGCCGTGCTCGCCGTCCGCCCGCTGGATGCCCATCACGGCGAGCACGTCGCCGTCGGCCAGGTCGAGGTGCACCCACGGGTCGTTCGGCCCGAACCGCACGGTCACTATCTCGGCCCAGACGAGCCGTCGGCTCGTGGCGTAGTTGATAACGGTGAGGCCGCCGGGGTCCGGGACGGCGCGCACGGCGCCGAAGCGCCACGCGATCATGGCGCCGACCAGCCCGAAGACGATCATCGCCACGCGGTTGGCGGTGTCAGCGGTGCTCGACGCCAGCGCGACGAACGTGCAGCCACCCCCGGCCAGGATCGCCAGCCCGTACGCCGTCGGCGTGCCGAAACGACCCCGGAAGGTGCGGAAGCGGTCACGGTCACGGCGGGGGGCGCTGCCTGCCGCCCCCCGACCCGTGTCCGCCCCCGCACCCATGAGGTCTACAACCGCGAGGCGTGGATCGACGTCACGATGATGGCGCGCGCCCCGACGTCGTACAGGGCGTCCATGATCCGGTTGGTCTCCCGGCGCGGGACCATGACGCGCACGGCGCAGGCGTCGCTGTGGTGCTGCGCCGAGACGGTCGGGGACTCCTTGCCCGGCGTGATTGCCACCGCCTCGTCCAGCCGCGACACGGGGACCACGTAGTCCATGAGCACGTACTCACGGGCCGTGATCACGCCCTCCAGGCGGCGCGTCAGGATGTCGAGGCCGACGGGCGGCTCGGCGTCGGACTGCCGGATCAGCACGGCCTCCGAGCGCAGGATCGGCTCGCCGAACACCTCGAGGCCCGCGGCCCGCAGCGTGGTGCCGGTCTCGACCACGTCGGCGATGACGTCCGCGACGCCGAGCCGCACGCTCGACTCCACGGCGCCGTCCAGGTGCACGATCGCGGCGGGCTCGACGCCCTGCTTCGCCAGGTGCTGGGCCACGAGCGTGGTGTACGACGACGCCACGCGCCGCCCGGCGATCTGGCTGACGGAGGTCACGGGATCGGTCTCGCCCGGGCCGGCGGGGGCCGCGTAGCGGAACGTGGACCGGGCGAACCCGAGGCCGAGGTGCTCGACGGCGTCCGCGCCCGAGTCGAGCATCAGGTCACGCCCGGTGATGCCGACGTCGACCGTCCCGGTGCCCACGTAGACCGCGACGTCGCGCGGGCGCAGGAAGAAGAACTCGACGTCGTTGTCGGGGTCGGCGAGCACGAGCTCACGGGTGTCGCGACGTTGGCGGTAGCCCGCCTCGCGCAGCATCTCGGAGGCGGGGCCGGACAGGGCACCCTTGTTGGGGACGGCTATGCGCAACATGCGGTTGGTTCCTCTCTGGGTGTACGACGGATCTGGGCGCGAGACACACGGCCTCGCTACAGATGCGTGTACACGTCCTCGAGGGTCAGTCCCTTGGCGACCATCAGGACCTGCAGGTGGTACAGGAGCTGCGAGATCTCCTCGGCGGTCTCGCTGTCCGACTGGTACTCGGCCGCCATCCACACCTCCGCGGCCTCCTCCACCACCTTCTTGCCGATCGCATGGACGCCGGCGTCCAGCTGGGCCACGGTGCCGGAACCCGCTGGACGGGTCTCGGCCTTCTCGGTCAGCTCGGCGAACAAGGTCTCGAAGGTCTTCACGGGCCCAGCCTAGTCGGGCGACGGGGGCGCGGGCCTTCGGCGTCCCACGTGGTGACCAATCGCCGCTATGACGCGGGCCACTTCGACGGCAGCCCGCCGTCCTCGGCCGGGGTCAGGACGCCCTGGTACGGCGTGATCAGGTGGAAGTCGTCGACATCGTCCTCGTCCGCCGAGCCGTCGCCCATACCGTCGCCCAGGGCGGCGGACAGGAGGATGATGACGGAGCCGTCCGCGCCGCCGAGACCGCTCGCCGGGTCGAGCGGGTCGCCCCCGGAGTATGCCGCCTCGCCGCACGTCTCCGGCGTCGAGACGACGGCGATCTGCTCCCCGGCCGAGACCTCGAGCTCGGGCTGCGTCTGCGCGCGGCCCGAGGGCGGATCCGGCCGCTCGAGCACCTCCTCGACGGTGACCAGCCAGCGGTTGGACTCGACGCCGTACATCCGCGCCGTGCCGTCCTGCTCCACCACGGTCCCCCGCAGCACGGCACCCGCGTCGGACGCCGCCTCCGCCGGGGTCTCGAACAAGACCCAGTCGACGCAGGCGGAGGACCCGCCCAGCGGATCCGAGGCGGGATCCTGGGACGGGTCCTGCGACGGGTCCGCGGTCTCCTCCGTGCCAGAGGGCCCCGCTCCCCCGGCCTGCTGCTCCGTCGCGCAGCCGGCCAGCCCGCCCGCCGTGACCGCCGCGACGGAGGCGCCGACGACCGCCGTCCTCAGCGCCGACCGTGCGATCAGCCGTGCTGCTGCCCGTGTGGTTCTCATATCCCGTACATGTGCCGGGGAGCCCGTTCTTTCAGGCTCTGGTCTGTTTGTTTGCCAGGTCCGGGTGATGTTTCAGACGCTTGGCACACTATTAATGCAGGACGGGCGCGAGAGTCAGATCGCGCAGCGTCACCGCTGTGGCGACGGCGGCCTCCACCGCCTCGGCACCCTTGTCCTCCTTCGAGCCCTCCAGGCCCGCCCGGTCCAGCGCCTGGGCCTCGTCGTCGCACGTCAGCACACCGAACCCGACGGGGACGCCGGTGCGCACGCTCACGTCCGTCAGGCCGGTCGTCGCCGCGGAGCACACGTACTCGAAGTGCGGTGTGCCGCCCCGGATCACCACCCCGAGCGCCACCACGGCGTCCGCTCCCCCGGCTGCCGCCCGCGCCGCCGCGACGGGCAGCTCGAACGAGCCGGGCACGCGGACCTCGGTCCAGTCGGCGCCCGACGCCCGCAGCGCCCTCCTGGCC
Organism: Promicromonospora sp. NPDC060271; assembly: GCF_042726755.1. Lineage (NCBI taxonomy): Bacteria > Bacillati > Actinomycetota > Actinomycetes > Micrococcales > Promicromonosporaceae > Promicromonospora > Promicromonospora sp. NPDC060271. Next base: position 13,197 of record NZ_JBHXBG010000021.1, read on the forward strand.
CCGGCCAGCAGCCCGTCCATGACCTGCTCGTGCCAGCTCGCCGCGATCACGACGACCCGCAGGCCGCTGCCGTCCACGGTCACCTTCGGTGCTCCAGCCCCGCTCATGCGCATGCTCCTTCGTCCTCGGTCAGGCTTCGTTCGAGGCTCGGTTCGAGCTCGAGATCAAGGTCCAGCTCTTCGATGCGGTGGCCCATGACCACGCGTTTCGTCTCCAGGTACCGGTGGTTGTGCACACCGCGTCCCACCACGAGCCCCCGGCGCCCGACGACGTCGGTGCCCGCCGCCCGCAGGCCCGCGACCTTCTCCGGGTTGTTCGTCAGCAGCGTCACCCCGTCGAGCCCGAGGTCCGCGAGCACGGCCGACGCCGCGCCGTACTCCCGCGCGTCGACCGGCAGCCCGAGGTCGACGTTCGCCTCGACCGTGTCCCGGCCGCCGTCCTGCAGCGCGTACGCCTGGATCTTCGCCGCCAGGCCGATGCCACGGCCCTCGTGACCCCGCAGGTACACCACGGCGCCGCCCTCCGCGGCGACCGCCGCCAGCGAGGCCTCGAGCTGCGGACCGCAGTCGCACCGCAGGGAGCCCAGCGCATCACCGGTCAGGCACTCGGAGTGCACGCGCACCAGGGAGCCGGCCGGTCGCGGGCCGGACACGGCGACGGGCGTCAGCGCCAGGTGCTCAGCACCCGAGCGCAGGTCCCGGTACGCCACCACCCGGAAGGTCCCGTGCCGCGTCGGCAGCATCGCCTCCCCCTTCCGGAGCACCCGGCGGGCCGGGACGCCGACCCGCGGGGCAGGGTCGTGCACCCGGCGCCACGCCACCAGGTCCTCGACGGTCAGCACCACGAGCCCCGTCTCCTCGGCCAAGGCCTGCGCCTCGGCCAGGCGCATCACGGCGCCGTCGTCCCGGACGAGCTCCGCGATGGCGCCGACCTCGCCCAGGTCCTGTCCCGGGCCACCCGCGAGCCGTACGAGGTCCACCGCCGCCTCGGTGTGCCCGGCGCGCTCCAGCACGCCGCCGGCCCGCGCCCGCAGGGGCAGCACGTGCCCTGGCCGGATCAGGTCCCGCGGACCGGAGGCCGGGTCGCCCAGCACACGCAGCGTGCGCGCCCGGTCCGCACCCGAGATGCCGGTCGTGACGCCCACCGCTGCGTCGACGGACACCGTGTAGGCGGTTCCTCGGGGGTCCTCGCTCCGCTCCACCATCAGCGGGAGCTCCAGCGCGTCCGCGCGGTGTGCCGGCATCGGCGCGCACAGGTACCCCGACGAGTGCCGCACCGTCCAGCCCACCCACTCGGCGGTCGCGGTGCTCGCCGCGAACACGACGTCGACCTCGTTCTCCCGGCCCGCGTCGTCCGCCACGAGGACGGGGCGCCCGGCGGCGAGCTCCTCGAGGGCCCGCTCCACGAGGCGCGTGTCCGGCCCGTTCGTGTCCGGTCCTCCCGTGCTCGACCGGCCTCCCTCGGAGCCCGTACCCGCGACGCCCTGGTGCATGACGTGCACCGTCCCGCCCGCGCTCATCGTGCGGCCCCGGTCAGGCCGTCGACGCCGGCCACGGAATCGGCCACAGAATCGACTGCAGAATCGGCCGCGGAATCCGCCGCGGCCGTGCTGCCCGGCACCGAAGCCCCCGCCGCGAGGAGCCGCTCGACGTACTTCGCGAGCACGTCCACCTCGACGTTCACGACGTCGCCGGGGACCAGCCTGCCGAGCGTCGTCGCGGCGAGCGTGGTCGGGATGAGCGACACCCCGAAGCCGCCGTCGGACACCCACGTGACGGTCAGCGAGACGCCCGCCAGCGCGATGGAGCCCTTCTCCGCGACGTACCGGGTGAGGGCCGGGGGCGCGGAGAACTCCAGGTCGTCCCAGCGCGGGCCGGGCGTGCGGCGCACCAGCGTCGCGATGCCGTCCACGTGCCCCTGGACCACGTGCCCGCCGAGCCTCCCGTTCGCGGGCAGGGCGCGCTCCAGGTTCACCACGGAACCCGGCACGAGACCCCCGAGCGAGCTGCGGCGCAGCGACTCGGGCATGATCTCCGCGACGAACGAGCCGTCCGCCACGGAGACGACGGTGAGGCACACCCCGTCGACGGCGATCGAGTCACCGGGCCGGGCGTCGGACGCGGCGAGCGGGCCCGCGACGGTGACGACGGCGTCGGTGCCGTCGTCACCGTCGGGGCGGTCGAGCGCGACGACGGAGCCGAGCTCCTCGATGATTCCGGTGAACATCAGATCTCCTCCTTGGGGTGCCGGCTGGGCCGACCGGGCTGGACTGGCTGGACTGGTTCGACGGACTCGGCAGGCTCGATGGGCCGGGCGGGCCGGGTGCGGCGCGCCACCAGGAGCACGTCGTCGCCCAGCCGGGTCACGTCGTGGGTGGTGAAGCGTGCGGCGTCGCCGATCGTGGTGACGCCCAGGTCGCCGACGGCGGTGGCGCCCGCGCCGAGCAGCACGGGCGCCACGTACGCGTGGAGCTCGTCCACCGCGTCGGCGGCGAGCAGCGCGGTGGCCAGGGTGGGGCCGCCCTCCACGAGCAGGTGACGCACCTCGAGCTCCGCGAGCCGGCCGAGGACCGCGCCGAGGTCGTGCTCGGGCAGGTGCAGCAGGGCACCGCCCGGCCCGCGCAGACGCGCGTCGTCGGGCATCGCGCGGCGGCCGACGACCACCCGGAGCGGCTGGTGCTCGAAGAGGCCGCCGTCGATCGTCCGTGCGGTGAGCGACGGGTCGTCGGTCAGCGCGGTTCCCGTGCCGACGGCTATCGCGTCGACCTGCGCGCGGATCGTGTGGGCGTGGGCCCGTGCCTGCGGGCCGGTGATCCAGCGGCTCGTCCCGTCCGCTGCGGCGACCCGTCCGTCGAGGCTGGTCGCGAGCTTCAGGGTCACGTAGGGGCGTGAGGTCCGGACGGCGTGCAGCCACTGCCGCAGCAGCTCCTCGCCCTCGTCGGCGAGGAGACCGGTCGTCACCTCGATCCCCGCGGCGCGCAGCCTTGCCGCGCCACCCGTCGCCACGGGGTTGGGGTCGGCGACCGCCACGTGCACCGCGGCCACGCCTGCCTCGATCAGGGCGTCCGCGCAGGGGCCGGTACGCCCGTGGTGGGCGCAGGGCTCGAGCGTCACGACCGCTGTCGTACCGCGCGGGTCGACGCCGCGCGAACGGGCGGCGGCCAGCGCCGCCGCCTCCGCGTGCGGTGTGCCCGCGCCGCGATGGAAGCCCTCGGCGACCGGCCGACCGGCCGGGTCGAGGAGCACGCAGCCGACGCGCGGGTTCGGGCCGTACGCGGGGCCCTGCGCGGCCAGCGCGAGGGCGCGGCGCATGGCGGTCCGCAGCGTCGTGTTCTCCAGCGTCGTGCCCGCGACGGAGCCTGCTCCGGCGGGGGTTGCCGCATGCGCCGCGGCGCGGCCCTGCGGTGACTGGGTCATGCTGTCCTCCCCGAGCTTCGGTGCTCCGGGGTGGACGACGGGGGCGCGGACGAGGCCGACCGGCCCTGCCCGCGCGCACGACGTCACGACGACGCACGCCCAGGGGACGGCGACGCCGCACGTGCTTCCTCCCATCCGGACTTTCACCGTCGGTCCTGGAGTTTCACCAGATCAACCGGCCCTCCTCACGGAGGACGCGGGTCGCGGACTGTCACCGCCGGCTCGGAATTACACCGACCCCGGAGCACGTGTGTGCGTACTGCTGCGTGCCAGCATGCCACAAACCTCGCCGCCGGCGGCATGGCTTGCGTCACACCCTGGCCGCGATCCGCCGCCGACGGATCACCCACTCGGCCACCGCCGCGTTGATGACCCAGGCGGCCGTCATGAGCACCGTGTTGACGACCGGACCCGGCATGCCCGCCACCGCGATGTACGGACCGATCAGCAGCGCCTGCGTACCCGCGCCCATGGCCAGCGCGTAGGCCCGCATCATCCACGCCGGGTGCGCGACGAAGTCGTGTCGCAGCGCCGCGCGCACGCCCAGGACCAGCGACACCACCATCACGACGCCGACCACGTAGCGGACCCCGTTCACGACAACTGTGTCCTTGGTGGGCAGGTCGTAGAACGCGGTCATCCAGAGCCCCGTCAGCGCGACACCGAGCCCGGCGGGTACCAGGACGCGGCCCGCCAGCCGGTGCCAGCTGCGCCGTCGCAGGCTCGGGACGAACTGGAACGCGCCGAGCATGCTGTACACGGTCACGCAGACGATGTGCACCAGCACGGGCACCGGCTGGGTCACGAACCGCGCGTTGTCGGCGGTGAGCACCGGATCGGAGGCCAGCTCGGAGACGCGCGCGGCGCCGCCGAGCGCGGGCACGAGCGCGAGCAGGAGGAGGCCCGCTGGAACGAGCCACTGGCGGCGGCTGGTGGGCTTGGTCGTCACCTGGGATGTGGTCATGGTGCGAGCCTGCTCCGCCGGACCCCCGCGGGTCATGGGCCCGCGGACCAGTCCCGGCCTGGCCGAAAGTACGAGTGCGGACCGTGTCAGGGTCGGCGCATGGGGCGCGCGGGGCCCGCGGGGCGGAGCCGCCCCGTGTCGTACGCCCAGAGCGCCACCTCCACCCGGTTGCGCGCCCCCAGCTTGGTCATCAAGTTCGCGACGTGGGACTTCACGGTGCTCAGCGTGACGAACAGCTCGCGCGCTATCTCGGTGTTCGTCCGGCCGCCTGCCACGGCCAGCAGCACCTCCTCCTCGCGTGCCGTGAGCGGGTCCAGGGGCTGGGCGGGCACGTCGCGCGGACCGGCGTCGGCGAAGGCGCGCAGGAGGCGCGTGGTGACGCTCGGGGCGATCAGGGCGTCACCGGACGCGGCGGCCCGGATCGCCTGGGCCAGGAGCTCTGGGCCGGCGTCCTTGAGGAGGAACCCGCGAGCCCCGGCGCGCAGGGCCGCGTAGACGTACTCGTCAAGGTCGAACGTGGTGATCACGACGACGGCGAGCGGGTCGGCGACGCCGGGACCCGCGAGCAGCCTGGTCGCCTCGATGCCGTCGACGTCCGGCATCCGGATGTCGAGCAGGGCGACGTCGGGACGCAACCGCTGCGCGAGCTCGACGGCGGCCCGGCCGTCGGCGGCCTGCCCGACGACCTCGATGCCCTCCTGGGTGTTCAGGATCATGGTGAGACCCGTGCGGACGATCTCCTGGTCGTCGGCCACGAGGACGCGGAGGTTTCCCCCTGTCATGCGGCACCCGGGAGCGGGAGGACCGCCTCGACGGTCCAGCCGGCCGCGTCGGGCCCGGCGTCGAGCGTGCCGCCCAGCAGTGCCGCACGCTCGCGCATCCCGGCGATCCCGTACCCGCCGTGGGCCACGGAGACCGGCACACCGCCGTCGTCGGACACCCGGAGCCGGACGGTCGTCTCGCCGACGGTGACACGGACCGTGATCCGGGTGGCGCCCCTGGCGTGCCGCCGCGCGTTCGTGACCGACTCCTGCGCGATGCGCTGCACCGCACCGCCGACGGCCGCCGAGACCCGGGCGGGGTCACCCTCCAGATCGACCTCGACGCGCGGTAGGGCGGGGTCGGCGAGGCGTTCGACGTCGGCCAGGGTGGGCCCGGGAGCGAGCTCGTCCGCCTCGTGCGCACCGCCGCCGCCCTCGTCCGGGCGGAGCTCGTCCGACCGCAGGACGCGGACCAGCGTGCGCATCTCGGCCAGCGCGCGGGAGGCCTGCTCCTCGATCACCCGCAAGGCGTCGGCGGCCGCTCCGGGATCGGTCCGCGACACGGCGATCCCGGCCTGGGCCCGCACCGCGACGGCCGAGATGTGGTGCCCGACGACGTCGTGCAGGTCCCGCGCCAGTCGCTCCCGTTCGAGCAGCACCACCTGCTCGCGCTCGCGCCGGCGCGCGCCGGACCGGTACCGGAGTGCCAGGCCGAGCGCGAACGTCGCACCGAGGATCAGACAGCCGATGCCCACGTCGGCGAGCGTGAGGAAACCGAGCGCCGCGTTCGTCCCCATCTTCGCGAGGACCACCGCCGCGCCGAGCACCATCTCCCGCCCGCTCCCCCACCGGAACAGCGCGTACGCCAGCACCAGCATGAAGATGTTCGAGGCGAAGGCCAGGTCCCGGCCGAGCACGAGCGCCGGCACCGTCGATGCCACGAACGCGACGACGACCGCTCTCAGCGGGTGCGTCCGGCGCCACAGCAGCGTCGGTGCGAGCACGACGACGGTCGCGAGCTCCAGCCACCGCCCCTGGACGTCCGTCCGCGTGACCGCCTCGATCACGGCTCCGGCCACGACGGCGGCGACGAGCACCCGGTCCCGCCACACCCGCACGGGCGGGTCGGCGGGCCGCGGTTCGTCCCAGACCGAGCGGATGGCGGACACGCGCTCATGCTACGAGGACCAGGGGCGCCGCCGGATCAACCAAAAGTACGAGCCGGGCTCCCCCGTTCGGGGCTCATGGTGACATGCCCCGGCGGCCGGGCGCTGCGCGGCACGCGCTTGGCACACTATTTATGTCGACGGAGCGATTGTGCCGAGAACTCCGGTGAATTGTGGGCACAATCGCTGCGTAGAGCGGTCCGCTCCACGCCGGGGCAGCTCAGTGCGTGTGGTTGGCCGCCAGCTCGCGCAGCGTCGCGATCTCGGCCGGGATGTCCTCGGCCCCGTACACCGCCGAACCCGCCACGAACACGTTCGCCCCGGCCTCGGCCGCCCGCTCGATCGTCTCCCGCGACACTCCCCCGTCGACCTGGATCCACACGTCCAGGCCGGACTCGCTCACGGCCTCCCGCGCGCGGCGGATCTTCGGCAGGGTGCCCTCGATGAAGGACTGCCCGCCGAACCCGGGCTCGACGGTCATCACGAGGATCATGTCGATCTCGGCGAGCAGGTCGAGGTACGGCTCCACCGGCGTCGCCGGACGCAGGGCGACGCCCGCGCGCGACCCGAGCCTCCGCAGCTCCCGCGCCAGACGCACGGGCGCCTGCGCCGCCTCCGCGTGGAAGGTGACCGACGCCGCCCCTGCCTCCGCGAACGCGGGCGCCCACCGGTCGGGGTTCTCGATCATGAGGTGCGCGTCGAGCGGGATGGGCGACACCTTCGCGAGCCGCTCGAAGATCGGCAGCCCCAGCGTCAGGTTCGGCACGAAGTGGTTGTCCATGACGTCGACGTGCGCGTAGTCGGCGTCGGCGATCCGGCCGAGGTCGCGCTCCAGGTTCGCGAAGTCGGCGGACAGGATGCTCGGGGCGATGAGTGCTGCCATGATGCCAGCGTAGAGCGCGATTCTCAGCACCACCGAAACGCCGGCACCACCGAACCGTCCCGTACCGCGCAGCCTCGACCGACCGGGAGCAACGATGATCCCCGAAGTGAACTACTGGGCAGTGATCGTGGCCACCCTGTCCACGCTTGTCGTGGGCTCGCTCTGGTACACGCCGAAGGTGTTCGGCACCCGCTGGATGCGGCTGGCGAAGGTGGACCCCAAGGCCGCCGAGGCGGCGGGCATCTGGCCCATCGTCGTCACCGTCATCGTCAGCTTCCTGACGGCGTGGGTGCTGGCCGGCGCCGTCTACATCTCGTGGGAGTTCTACCAGGGCGCATTCCTGACGGCGTCCGTCGTGACCGCCGTCCTGCTCTGGATCGGGTTCACCGCCGCGCGCATGATCACGCACGACGCGTTCGAGGGCCGTCCCCCGGCGCTCACCACCCTGAACCTGGCCCACGAGCTCGTGACGATCCTGGTCATGGCAGTGATCATCGGGGTGTGGCCGCCGGCGGGCGTCTGACGGGCGGCTCGCCCCACGCTGCCCGGGCCGGGCGGCTCAGGCCGTCCGGCGCAGCAGCGTCAGGTGCATCGCGTCCGTCCCGTGCACGTGCGGCCAGAGCTGGACGTCGTCGCGGTCCGACAGGGGAATCTCCTCGGTGCCGCCGCCGGCGCTGACCACCGACCGCACGGCGGCGGCCGCGTCGAGCCGCTCGACGTCGTCCCGCTTCTTCAGCACGTCTGCGACCACGAGCTGCGTCTCGGCCAGGTGCGGCGAGCACGTCACGTACGCCACCACTCCCCCGGGCCGGACGGCGTCCAGCGCCGAGGCCAGCAGCTCGCGCTGCAGCCCGGTCAGCGCGGCGAGGTCCGCGGGCGTCCGCCGCCACCGGCTCTCGGGCCGACGGCGCAGCGCGCCCAGCCCGGTGCAGGGCGCGTCGACGAGCACCCGGTCGTAGGCGCCGGGCTCGTCGGCGCCCATGTCGCGCCCGTCGCCGGTGCGCACCTCCTCGACCGCGCCGTCGGGCATGGCCGCGAGGGCGTTCGCGACGAGGCGGGCGCGGTGCGGCGCCACCTCGTTGGCGACCAGCGTCGCGCCACGCTGGGCCGCGAGCGCCGCCAGCAGGGCCGCCTTGCCGCCCGGGCCTGCGCACAGGTCGAGCCAGCGTTCGTCCCGGCCCGCCTCGCCTTCCGACAGGGGCGCGTCCGCGAGGGCGAGGGTCACGAGCTGTGAGCCCTCGTCCTGCACGCCGGCGAGCCCGTCCCGGATCGCCGGGATCCCCGCGGGGTCCGAGCCCTCAAGGCGCAGTGCGGTCGATGCCCAGCGCCCGCCCACCAGGTCGGCGTCGCCCCAGGCGGCCTCGTCCGAGACGTCGACGAGGCCCGGCCGCGCCACCAGGGTGACGCGCGGCGGCACGTTGTCGGCGGCCAGCAGCGCACCGATCTCGTCGGCGTCGCGACCGTTGCCGGCCAGTGCCTCGCGCAGGGCCCGGGCGATCCACACCGGGTGCGACTCGGTCGCCGCGAGGCCGGCCAGGGTGTCGGGCGCCTCCTTCGTGAGTACCGCGAGCCACTCGTCGAGCGGACGCTCCGCGACGCGGCGCAGCACGGCGTTGACCATCTGCGCGGGTCCTGCGCCCACGCGGTTGCGCGCGAGCCCCACGGTCTCGGAGACGGCGGCGTGCACGGGCACTCGCATGCCGAGGACCTGGTGCGCGCCGAGCCGCAGGACGTCGAGCAGCGCCGGGTCGAGCCCGGGCAGCGGGCGGTCCACCAGGGTCGCCAGGATGGCGTCGTACCGGCCGCGCAGGCGCAGCGTGCCGTAGGTGAGCTCGGTCGCGAAGCCCGCGTCCCGCCCGCGGATGTGCCGCTCGCGCAGCAGCGGGGGCAGCACGAGGTTGGCGTACGCGTCGGACTCGTCCACCTCGCGCAGCACGTCGAACGCGACCGTCCGGGCCGGGTCGGTGCGCTTGCGACGCTCCGACGGCGCCTGCGACGTGCGGGGGCGGTCGCCGGTCCGGAACCGCGCCGCGCTGCGTTCCCGGCCTCGAGAGTTCCGGCGCGGGTCGTCGCGGCGCGGATCGTCCTGGGGCGGGTGAGAAGAGGTGTTCGGCACTACCCGATCCTACGTTGGCGCGGCTGCTCGGCCGTCTCAGCCGGCTGTCGTCTCACACAGCCGCGCCGCCCAGCACGAGGCCCGCCTCCACGAGCGGGCGTCCGGCGCCGCGCGCCCAGTCGGGCGCGGCCATGGCCTTCTTCCCGACGGGCCGCACCTCACCGAGCGCGACGGCATGCGTGGCCGTGCCGACCAGCACCTCGCGCTTCAGCGCGCGTACCTCGCCCGGGCGCAGGTCGGTGACCTCCGGGCGCGGAGCGACCGGTCCGAGGCCCAGGCGGGTGCCGTCCGGCAGCACCGTCCACGCGCCGGGCGCGGGCGTGCAGCCGCGCACCAGGCGGTCGATCGCGAGCGCGGGGTCGGTCCAGGTCACGCGGGCGTCGTCGGTGGTGAGCTTGGGGGCGACGGACACCCCGTCGGCGGGCTGCGGCTGGGGTTGGAGGGCGCCGTCCTCCAGCGCGTCGAGGGTGGCGACGAGCAGTTGCGCGCCGGAGGTCGCGAGGCGGCCGAGCAGGTCGCCCGACGTGTCGGTGGGGCGGATGGTCTCGGTGGCCGTGCCGAGCACCGGGCCGGTGTCCATGCCCTCGTCCAGCAGGAACGTCGTCGCGCCCGTGACCTCGTCGCCCGCTATCACCGCGCGCTGGACCGGAGCGGCGCCGCGCCAGGCGGGCAGCACCGAGAAGTGCAGGTTGATCCAGCCGAGGCGGGGCACCGCCAGGACCGCCGGGCGCAGGATGTGCCCGTAGGCGACGACGGGGGCGGCGTCGACCTCCAGGGCTCGCAGCCGCTCGATGAACTCGTCGCCGCGCGGGACGTCCGTGATGACGGGGATCCCGGCTTCCTCGGCGCGGGCCCGCACTGGGCTCGGCGTGAGCTTGCGGCCGCGGCCCGACGGCGCGTCGGCGCGGGTCAGGACGGCGACGACGTCGTGGCGCGAGCCGAGCAGAGCCTCCAGCGAGGCGACGGCGGGTTCGGGGGTTCCTGCGAAGAGAAGACGCACCGGGTCAGTGTAGGTTCGGCGCCCGCCACCGTGCTCCCGCACCCTGCGCCCGCATCCTGCTCCCGCACGCCTGCAAGTGCCGTGGCCGACGGCACAGAGACGGGGTAACGGCTCCCACCGCTCGGAGGACCCTGATGCGTCGAACCGTGCTCGTCTCCCAGGTGGCCGGTCTGCCCGCCGGCCGGTGGCTTGCTGGTGGCCTCGCAGCTGGTGTGCTCGCCGTCGGCCTGCTCGCCGGGTGCGCCACCGGCCCAGGCAGCGCCGCCGGCTGCGGCAACGGCGCACGCGCCCGTGCGGGCGACGCCGGCTATGCCGAGGTGCTCGCCCTGTCCGCGCCGACCGCCGACTACGCCTGGTACCCGGAGACGGTGACCTCCGCCCTGCCGTCGGTCACGTACACGGACGCCTCCGGGGACGCGCACGCCTCGGAGCTGGCCGCCGTGGGCCGGTTCACCGCCTGGGAGGAGGGCGAGCGGGAGTACCCCAGCGTCAGGGTGATCGACCTGACCTTCGAGGTCGGCGAGGTGGTCGATGCCCTGGGTGATCTCTCGATGCTGGAGGGTGGCACCGTCACGGTGCACGTGAGCGTCACCGCCTGCGCGGACGTCGGTCGCGTGGCCGACGAGCTCGTCGCGCTGGGTGACGTGGTGCTGTTCCTGAACCACGTGGGTCCCGAGCCGTGGCCGCCGCCGGAGTGGATCAACGTCTTCGGCGGTGCCTTCCTGGGCGACGTGCACGACGACGGCACCGTCACCTGGCCCGTCGCGGACGCGATCGCGGCGAACAACCCCGCTGACGCCCACCCCGAGGCCGACGCGGCCACGCTGGAGGATCTCCGGACGGCGGCGACCGAGGAACGTACCGTCGATCTCGCCGCCGGCTGAGCCGGAACCCGCTGAGCCCGCGCCCGCCGACGCCGACCCCGCGAGGCTACTCCGCCACCGGGAGCCCCAGCGCGCGCAGGTCCTTGCGCAGGGCCTCCGTGGTCGTGAACACGACACCGTGGAACCCGACGCCGCGCGCGGCGTCCACGTTCACGTCCTTGTCGTCGATGAACACGGCGCGGGCCGGGTCGACGCCGAACCGCTCCACGACCAGCTCGAAGATGCGCCGGTCCGGCTTGGCCATGCCCTCGCGGCCGGACACGATGACGTCCTCCATGAGGCCGATCGCCGGCGCGGCGGGCTCGGCGCTGTGGAACGTCTCGGCCTGCCAGTTCGTCAGCCCGTACAGCCGCAGCCCCAGGCCCTTCAGCTCGGTGACCAGCTCCGCCGAGCCCGCTATCGGTCCGGTGAGCGACAGCTCGTAGTTCTCGATGTAACGACGCAGGTCCGGGGCCAGATCCGGGCGGGTACGCTCCACGCGCTCGAGCAGCACGGAGAACGGTGTCCCCGCGTCGGCGGCGTGGTTGATCGTAGTGAAGTCCACCGCCTCGAAGAAGGCCTCGATCTCGGCCCGGGGGCGCCCCGGGTACGGGCCGAACGGGTTCCAGCCGACCAGCACGTTCCCGAAGTCGTACACGACCGTGTCGATGACGGTCTCGGGCGGGACCACCGACTGGTCCCCGGGTGCGATGACAGGATCGGCAGAGCTCACAGCATCTCCTTCGGGTCGAGCTGGACACGGACCGTCCCACCCTCGCGGCGCGCGGAGCGGACGGCAAGGCTCGCCTTGAGCCTACGGGCGAGCTCGTCGCCCTGGGCGAGCGGTACGCGCAGCACGGTCCGCACGGGCAGGTCCAGCGCCTGCACACCGGCCGCCCCGCCCCGGCCGGACGACGGCGCCCCCGTGCCCCGGCCGCCCGGCCCGCGCCCGGCGGCGTCCGGGTCGAGCTCGACCGGCCCCAGCACGCCAGAGCCCGCCCCTGGGTCCTCCCGCAGCCCGACCCGCGCGACGACGGCCTCGACGGCCGTCCGGTCCCCGGTCACCGCCGCGACGCGCACGGCAGGCGGCAGGTGCAGCTCGGCCCGCTCGTCGAGCTCGCGCTCCGCGAAGCCGGCAGGGTCCCAGCGCACCAGTCCCTGCGTGGGGCCGGGGGCGCCGTCGCCGACGAGGAGCACCTGTCCCTCCGGCCCCGGCCGGACCAGGGACGCGGCGGCCAGCCAGCGGTGCAGGGCCTCCGTGCCCGAGGCCAGCCCGGTGCCGCCCGTCATGACCGCCGCGTCGAGGAGGAGGGCCGTCGCGTAGCCGGACTCGGCGACCGGCTCCGCGCCGGGCGTCGCGACGACGAGCGCCGGCGTGCCGGGGACGGCGTCGAGCACCCCGCCCGCGGCCGTGGCCGAGGACAGCCGCACGGGCACGCCGGTGAACGCGCGCCCGAGCTCTTCCGCCGTGCGCGCGGAACCGACACGCACCGACCGCAGGCCGGTCCAGCCGCACTCCTCGCAGTGCCATCCGCCCGCCAGCCGGCCGCACCACGAGCACTGCGGGGCGCCGTCCGCGTGCGGGAGACCCAGCGGGCCGTGGCAGTGGCCGCACCGGGCGGCCACGCGGCAGCGTGCGCACGCCACGACCGGCAGGTAGCCCGACCGTGGCACCTGCACCAGCACGGGGCCGCGCTCCAGCGCGTCGCGGGCGGCCTTCCAGGCGACGGACGGCAGCCTGGCCGCCGCGGCGGCGCCGTCCCGCGCCAGCTCCACCGAGGTCAGGGCCCGGACCCGCGGCGCACGGGCCCGGACGACGTCCCGCGGCGCCGCCAGCTCACGGGCCCAGCCCGACGCCAGGAGCGCCTGCGCCTGCACCGTGCGCCCTGGTGAGCCCAGCAGGAACGCCGTGCTCTCCCGCTCCGCACGCAGCGCCAGCACGTCGCGGGCGTGCGGGTACGGAGCGTGCGGCTCGGCGAGGGTCTCCTCGCCGTCACCCCACAGGACGACCAGCCCGAGGTTCACGACCGGGGCGAACATCGCGGCCCGGGTACCGACCACCACGCGCGCGTCGCCCCGCAGAGCGCGCAGGAACGCCCGGTAGCGGGGGGCCGGTCCGTCGTCCGCGAGGAGCCGCACGACGTCGTCCGCCGCGAGGCCGGCGACCTCCAGCGCCGCGGTCACGCGCGCCGCGTCCCTGGCGTCGGGTACGACCACCAGCGCCCCGCGACCGCCCGCGACGCACGCCAGGACGGCCTGCGCGACCGCGGCCGCCCAGTGCGGCGTGCTCGCGCCCGTGCTGCCGGTTCGGGTCTCGGTACGGGTCTCGGTACGGGTCTCGGTACGGGTCTCGGTACGGGTCTCGGTACGGCCGTCCGTGTCGACGCCGACTCCCGGCAGGGCCGACCACACCGCACGCGGTGCCTCGCCCGCCATGATCCGGCGCAGGTACGCCTGCCCTCCGCGGTACGGCGCCCACGCGGTGGACGACGGCGGGGTTCTCGCGGGTTCAGCGGTCTCGACGGGCTCGGCCGGCGCGGGGGGCGGCACCGGTTCCTTCTCGACGCGCGCGTGCCGGGGCGGCACGGCGAGGCGCAGCACGTCGGCCAGCGTCCCCGCGTACCGGTTCGCGACGGCCCGGCACAGGTCGAGCACCTGCGGCGTCAGCACCTGCTCGCCGGACACCACCTTGCGCAGCGGCACGAGGCGGCCGTCGTGGTCCGAGGTCTCCTGGCGGGCCACCACGTACCCCGCGACGTCCTGCCGCCCGAACCGGGCCTTGACGCGGACACCGGGCTGGGCGTCGTCGGCCATGGTGACCGGGACGAGGTAGTCGTACGCCTGGTCGAGGTGCGCCGGCTGCAGATCGAGCACGACGTGCGCCACCGGGAGCGTCCGAGCGATCGGCACGCCGTTGGTCTCGGCGTTGTCGAGCGGGTTCCTGGACCCGGTCCGGCCACGGCCCCCGGCGGGCGCGGCACCCACCTCGTCCAGCCCGAGCAGCGCTCCGTCCGGCAGCGTGTCCTGCTCCGTGTCCCCGTTCACGTGCCTATCCCACCACGCGCCACCGACATCCGGGGCCGGGCCCGCTGGTGGCCGGCCGCCGCCGGTGCGGACCGCCGGCAGGACGCGCCCACGGCGGGCCCATGAAGCGGCTCAGAACAGGCTCAGCAGGTCCTCGACGCGGTTCGTGCGCTCCCACGTGAAGTCGGGCAGGTCACGCCCGAAGTGCCCGTACGTCGACGTCGCGCGGTAGATGGGCCGCAGCAGGTCGAGGTCGCGCACGATGGCGGCCGGGCGCAGGTCGAACACCTCGCGGATGGCGGCGGTGATCCGCTCGACGGGCACGGTCTCCGTGCCGAACGTCTCGACGTAGAGGCCGACGGGGTGCGCCTTGCCGATCGCGTAGGCGACCTGCGCCTCGCAGCGCCGCGCCAGCCCTGCCGCGACCACGTTCTTGGCGACCCAGCGCATGGCGTACGCGGCGGACCGGTCCACCTTGGAGGGGTCCTTGCCCGAGAACGCGCCGCCACCGTGCCGCGCCATGCCGCCGTACGTGTCCACGATGATCTTGCGGCCCGTCAGCCCGGCGTCGCCCTGCGGACCACCGATGACGAACTTGCCGGTCGGGTTCACGAACTTCTTGGCGCCCGACCACTCGAGGCCCGCGGACTCCAGCACGGGAGCTATCACGTGCTCGGCGACCTCGACGTGCAGCTTCTCCTGCAGGACGTCGGCGTCGTGCTGCGTGGAGAGCACCACCGTGTCGATCGCCACGGGGCTGTCGCCGTCGTACCCGACGGTGACCTGCGTCTTGCCGTCCGGGCGCAGGCCGAGCACCTCGCCGGACTTGCGTACCGCGGCCAGCCGCTCCGAGAGGCGGTGCGCCAGCCAGCCGGCCACCGGCATCAGGGACGGCGTCTCGTCGGACGCGTAGCCGAACATGAGCCCCTGGTCCCCCGCGCCCTGGGCGTCCAGGGGGTCGAGGTCGCTCGTGTCGTCCCGCATCTCCAGGGCCTTGTCGACGCCCTGCGCGATGTCGGGCGACTGCTGGCCGATCGACACGGAGACGCCGCACGAGTCGGCGTCGAACCCGATGGTGGAGGACGTGTAGCCGATCCCGCGCACCACGTCCCGCACGATCTGCGGGATCTCGACGTAGGCCTCGGTCGTGACCTCCCCGGCGACGTGCACCAGGCCGGTGGTGACCATGGTCTCCACCGCGACGCGCGAGGTCGGGTCCTGCTCCAGGAGCGCGTCGAGGATCGCATCACTGATCTGATCGCACACCTTGTCCGGGTGACCCTCGGTCACGGACTCGGACGTGAACAGACGCAGCTCGCTCATGAGCCCCAGCCTACTGTCTCGCACAGCGAACAGTCGATCCTGAAAGGTGAGACGGGGATCACGACTGAGGCTCCATCAGCACGGCAGCGGCTCAGGGCAGCAGCTTGACGACGGCGTCCCAGACGGCGTCCGCCACCTCACGCTTCGTGCCCGACGCCGCACCGACCACCTCGCCGGTGCCGTCCAGCAGCGTGACCTCGTTGCTGTCGGTGCCGAACCCTCGGCCCGAGCCGACGGCGTTGACCGCTATCAGGTCGGCGCCCTTGCGCCGCGCCTTGGTGCGGCCGTGGTCGAGCACGCTGCCGGACGCGTCGCCGGTCTCGGCGGCGAAACCCACCACCACCTGGCCTGGACGCAGGCGCTCGTGCGCGAGCTCGGCCAGGATGTCCGGGTTCTCGAGGAGCTCGATCGGCGCGGGCCCCTGGCCCGGCACCTTCTTGATCTTGGCGTCCGGCGTGACGGCGGGCCGGAAGTCGGCGACGGCGGCGGCCATCACCACGACGTCGGCGGCGGCACCGGCGGCCCGCACGGCGGAGCGCAGCTCGGCGGTCGACTCGACCCGCACGACGGAGCAGGCGATCCGGCCCGCCGCGCTCTGCTGGGTCCCGCCCTGCCCGGACTCGACCTCGGCGGTCACGTCCTGGGCGAGGTTGGCCGCGACCAGCGTGACGTCAGCGCCGCGCGCGGCAGCCGCCTGCGCGAGCGCGACACCCTGCCGGCCGCTGGACCGGTTGCCGATGAACCGGACGGGGTCGATCGGCTCGCGCGTGCCGCCCGCCGAGATGACCACGCGGCGGCCGGCCAGGTCCTGCGTCTCGACCGGCTCGACCAGCGCCAGGGCCTCGCGAGCGATGTCCTCCGGCTCCGGCAGACGGCCGGGGCCCGTGTCCGTGCCGGTGAGCCGGCCCGACGCCGGCTCGATCACGTGCACGCCGCGCTCGCGCAGCGTCGCCACGTTCGACCGGGTCGCGGGGTGGTCCCACATCTCGGTGTGCATGGCGGGTGCGAACACGACCGGGCAGCGGGCCGCCAGCAGCGTGGTGGTCAGCAGGTCGTCGGCGAAGCCGGCAACCGCACGCGCCATGAAGTCGGCGGTCGCCGGGGCGACGATCACGAGATCGGCGCCCTTGCCCAGCGCCACATGCTGCACGCCGGGCACGTCGTCGAACACCTCCGTGCTGACGGGCTCGCCCGACAGCGCCTCGAAGGTCGGCGCGCCCACGAACTCGAGGGCGGCCCGGGTGGGGATCACCCGCACGGCGTGCCCCTGCTCGCGCAGCAGGCGCAGCAGGAGGACCGCCTTGTACGCGGCGATCCCCCCGCTCACGCCGAGGAGGATCCTCATCGGTGGTTACCTCTCAAGAACCGTGCAGCTCAAGAACCGTGCGCCTCGACAACCAGGCAGGTCAGGCCGGGAACTCGGGCAGCGCCTGCTCGGCCTTGGCGGCCGCGGCGGCGTCGGCCTGCGCCTGGACCTCCGCCGGGTCGACCTCCTCGATCGTGAGGAGACCCTGGGTGATCTCGCGCATCGCGATGGAGAGCGGCTTCTCCTGGTTGCGGGTCTCGACGAGCGGACCCACGTTCTCCAGCAGGCCCTCGTTGAGCTGCGAGTAGTAGGCGTTGATCTGACGCGCGCGCATTGAGGCGTACAGCACGAGGCCGTACTTCGAGTCGATGCGCTCGAGCAGCTCGTCGATCGGCGGGTCGGTGATGCCCTCGGGGGCGGCGACGGTTCCGGCCATGGTGAAGCTCCAGAAGTCTGAGGTACGGGGGAAAGTCCGAGGCACGAGTCTACCTGCTCGATCGCTCGGACGCGGCAGAGCAGACCGGCTCCGGTCCGCTCTCGCCTGCGCGGGCCTGCTAGCCGGCGACAGGTGTGGTGGAACCCACACCCATCACGGAGACGAGCGCGTCCGTCGCACGGTGGACGTCGTCGTTCACGATCGTGACGTCGAACTCCTCCTCCGCGGCGAGCTCGACCCGCGCGGTGGCGAGCCGGCGCTCGCGCTCCTCCAGGTCCTCGGTACCGCGCCCGACGAGCCGGCGGACCAGCTCGTCGAAGCTCGGCGGGGCGAGGAAGACGAACCGGGCCTCGAGGCCCGAGGCCGTGACGGCGTCGCGCACCTGGCGCGCCCCCTGGAGGTCGATCTCCAGGAGGACGGGCACCCCGGCGGCAAGCTTCTGCTCGACCGGCCGCCGTGGCGTCCCGTACCGGTTGTGACCGTGCACCACTGCCCACTCGAGCATCTCGCCGGCGGCGACCATCCGGTCGAACTCCTCCGGTGACACGAACAGGTAGTGCACTCCGTCCACCTCGCCCGGGCGCGGCGACCTGGTGGTCGCCGACACGGAGAGCCAGACCTGCGGATAGCGGTCCCGCACATCGGCGGAGACCGTGCCCTTGCCCACCGCGGTGGGGCCAGCGAGCACGGTCAGCCGTGCGGGTTGTGTCGTACTGATCTCAGCCAAACCTCTCGATGAGCGCCGCCGACTGGTGCGGTCCGAGGCCTCGGACGCGGCGGGTCTCGGCGATCCCGATCTCTTCCATGATCGCCCTGGCCTTAACCTTACCGACCCCGGGCAGTGACTCGAGCAACGAGACGACCTTGAGCTTCCCGACGACGTCGTCCTTCTGGCCCTGCTCGATGACCTCCTTCAGGGAGCCCTGCGAGTACTTGAGCTTGTTCTTGATCACTGCCCGAGCGCGACGCGCCTCGGCGGCCTTCTCGAGTGCTGCCGCACGCTGCTCGGGGGTGAGGGGAGGTAGTGCCACGCAAGTCACCTACTCGTGTCTCGACCGGCCTCCTGGGCTAGGACGTCCGGTCCTCGCTCGGGCCGGATGCCCAAGTCCGTGACCTGGTCCGCGACCGGTCTGGTGTGAACTGCTGCATCGAAAGTAGCCACCGCCCCACCGGTCGGCAATCGCAGAACGCCACTTCGTGAAAACTCATGCACATGGGCTTTTACGCATCTGGTGCATTTCATGACAAAGCGCCCTCGTTCCATAGCGATCGAGGGCGCTTTGTCCTGCGGACGAGTTTCAGCTCCGCAGTGCGGTCTCCGCCTCCTGCGCGGCCGTTCGTGCGGCTCTCACCAGTGCGTCCGGGTCCGGTCCCGCCGCGAGCACACCCCTGGACGACGACGCCAGCACGTTCCGCCGGGCGTCCCCGAACGTCGTGGCGAGCTCCCGCTCCCCAGCCCCCTGCGCGCCCACACCGGGAGCCAGGAGCGGTCCGTTGACGGCGACCAGGTCGGTTCCCGTGGCGGCCACGGCGTCACCGATCGTCGCGCCCACCACGAGACCGACGGAACCCATGGGCTCCGCCCCCGCGTTGAGCACCGCGGCACGCGCGGCCATGAGGGCGGCCACCGTGCCCCCGGGGGCACCGTCCGGGACGCCATCCGGTCCCGGCTGCCCCGAGCTCCCGGTGCGCGCGTGCTGCACCTCGAAGCCCTCCTTGTTGGAGGTGAGGCACAGCACGAACAGCCCGCGACCGGTGGCAGCGGCCAGGTCGACGGCGGGCTGCAGCGAGCCGAACCCGAGGTACGGCGACACCGTGAGGGCGTCCCCCGCCAGCGGCGAGCCGTCCGCGAGGAACGCCTCCGCGTAGGCGCCCATCGTCGAGCCGATGTCGCCCCGCTTGGCGTCGACGATCGTCAGCGTGCCTGCGCCCCCGGGACCTGCGGTGCGAGCCGCCGCGACGACCTCCTCCAGCACTGCCAGGCCACGCGAGCCGTGCCGTTCGAAGAACGCCGCCTGCGGCTTGAACGCCGCGACCCTGCCCCCGAGCGCGTCCACGACCCGCAGCGAGAACTCGCGCAGCCCGTCGACGTCGTCCCGCAGGCCCCACGCCGCGAGGAGCGACGCGTGCGGGTCGATGCCGACGCACAGCGGACCGTGCTCGTCCATCGCGGCGGCGAGCCGGGCGCCGAAAGGCACGACGCCGCTCACGCGCCGGCTCCCGCCGGAACCGCGCCCACCAGCTTGGCCGCCGCGAGGCGGGCCACCGTCGCGGCCTGGTGCTCCTGGAGGCTCGCCACCTCGAACGGGCCCGCGAGCACCGCCTCGATGCCCTGCACCGCGGCCGCGAGCTGGTCCACGGTGGTCGCTATCGGCTTGTCCGCCGCCGTCGTGGCCGCGCGGATCTCGTAGCCGTCCGCGCGGGCGCCCTGGCCCGACGGCGAGTTCACCACGAGGTCGATCTGCCCCTCGGTGATGAGCCCAACGACGGTGAGCTCGCCGTCCGGCCCGCGGCCCTCGGTGTGCTTGCGCACCACCGTCGCCTCGATGCCGTTGCGGCGCAGCACCGTTGCGGTGCCCTCGGTCGCCAGGACCTTGAAGCCGAGCTCCACGAGCCGCTTCACGGGGAAGACGACGTGCCGCTTGTCGCTGTCGGCGACGGAGACGAACACCGTGCCCGACGTCGGCAGGCCGCCGAACGCCGCGGCCTGCGACTTGGCGAACGCGTGCGGGAAGTCCTTGTCGAAGCCCATGACCTCGCCCGTCGAGCGCATCTCGGGGCCGAGCACCGAGTCGACGACCAGGCCCTCGCGGGTGCGGAACCGCTTGAACGGCAGCACCGCCTCCTTGACCGCGAGCGGCGCGCCCAGGTCGAGCGTGGCGCCGTCGTGCTCCGGGAGCAGGCCCTCGGCCCGCAGGTCGGCGATCGAGTCGCCGACCATGACCCGGGCCGCCGCCTTCGCCAGCGGCGTGCCCGTCGCCTTGGAGACGAACGGCACGGTCCGCGACGCGCGCGGGTTGGCCTCCAGGACGTACAGGACGTCGCTCACGAGCGCGTACTGGACGTTGAGCAGGCCCCGCACCCCGACGCCCCGGGCGATGGCCTCGGTGGAGCGGCGGATGCGCGCGATCTCGGTCTCGCTCAGCGACACGGGCGGCAGCACGCAGGCCGAGTCGCCCGAGTGGATGCCCGCCTCCTCGATGTGCTCCATGACGCCGCCGAGGAACATCTCCTCGCCGTCGAACAGCGCGTCGACGTCGATCTCCATCGCGTCGTCGAGGAAGCGGTCGATGAGCAGCGGGGCGGCCAGGGTGCCGTGCGCGCCGGAGTCGGCGTGCGTCGCCGCCGCTGCCTCCAGCGCGCGCTCCACGTAGCCCGTGAGCTGGTCCTCGCTGTAGACGATCTCCATGCCGCGGCCGCCCAGCACGTAGGAGGGGCGCACGAGCACCGGATAGCCGATGCGGTCGGCGATCTCGCGGGCCTGCGGGAGCGAGCGAGCGGTACCGAAGGCCGGGGCCGGCAGACCGGCGTCGAGCAGGACCTGCCCGAAGATGCCACGGTCCTCCGCGGCGTCGATCGCCTCGGGGCTGGTGCCGAGGATCGGCAGGCCGGCCTCGGCCAGGCGCCGCGCGAGGCTCAGCGGCGTCTGCCCGCCGAGCTGCACGATGATGCCCTTGACCGGTCCCGCCGCGAGCTCGGCCTGGTAGACCTCCAGGACGTCCTCGAAGGTCAGCGGCTCGAAGTACAGGCGGTCGGACGTGTCGTAGTCCGTCGAGACGGTCTCGGGGTTGCAGTTGACCATGACGGTCTCGTACCGCTCCTTGAGCGCCAGGGTGGCGTGCACGCACGAGTAGTCGAACTCGATGCCCTGTCCGATGCGGTTGGGGCCGGAGCCGAGGATGATCACCGCCTCGCGCTCACGGGGTGCCACCTCGGTCTCGGAGTCGTAGCTCGAGTAGTGATACGGGGTCTTGGCCGCGAACTCGGCGGCGCAGGTGTCGACGGTCTTGTAGACCGGGCGGACGCCGAGCGCGTGCCGGATCTCGCGGACCGTCACCTCGCCGGAGGAGCCCATGCCGCGCAGCCGCGCGACCTGGGCGTCGGACAGCCCGTGCCGCTTGGCGTGCCGGAGCACGTCCTCCGTCAGCGTCGGCGACGCCGCGACCTCGGCGGCCACCTCGTTGACGAGCTGGATCTGGTCCAGGAACCAGGGGTCGATCTTGGTGGCGTCGAAGACCTGCTCGAGCGTCGTCTCGCCGGTCGCGACCGCCCGCAGCGCCTGCTGGACGGCGACCATCCGCCCCTCGGTGGGCCGCTCGATCTCCTTCAGCAGCGTCGCCAGCTCCTCGCCCGACGGGGCGTCGCCGTCCCAGTGGAACTGGACGCCGCCCTTGTCGATGGACCGCAGGGCCTTGCCGAGCGCCTCGGTGAAGTTCCGGCCGAGCGCCATGGCCTCGCCGACCGACTTCATGGTGGTGGTCAGCGTGTCGTCCGCGGCGGGGAACTTCTCGAACGCGAACCGCGGGACCTTGACGACCACGTAGTCGAGCGTGGGCTCGAAGCTCGCGGGGGTCACCTTGGTGATGTCGTTCGGGATCTCGTCCAGCGTGTAGCCGACGGCGAGCTTGGCCGCGATCTTCGCGATCGGGAAGCCGGTCGCCTTGGAGGCCAGCGCCGAGGAGCGCGAGACGCGCGGGTTCATCTCGATCACGATGATCCGTCCGTTGGCGGGGTCGATCGCGAACTGGATGTTGCAGCCGCCCGTGTCGACGCCGACCTCGCGGATGACGGCGATGCCGATGTCGCGCAGCTTCTGGTACTCGCGGTCCGTCAGCGTCAGCGCCGGCGCGACGGTGACGGAGTCGCCGGTGTGCACGCCGACGGGGTCGACGTTCTCGATGGAGCAGACGACCACGACGTTGTCGTTGCGGTCGCGCATGAGCTCCAGCTCGTACTCCTTCCACCCCAGGATGGACTCCTCGAGGAGCACCTCCGTGGTGGGCGAGTAGTGCAGACCCTGGCCGACGATGCGGTGCAGGTCCGCCTCGTCGTAGGCCAGGCCGGAGCCGAGGCCGCCCATGGTGAACGACGGGCGCACGACCATCGGGTAGCCGAGCACCTCGGCGGCCTTCAGGGCCTCGTCGATGGAGTGCACGATCTCGGAGCGGGCCGACTCGCCGCCGCACTTCTCGACGACGTCCTTGAACTGCTGCCGGTCCTCACCCTTCTGGATGGCGGGGATGTTCGCACCGATCAGCTCGACGCCGTACTTCTCCAGCACGCCGGCCTCGTCCAGGGCGATGGCGGCGTTGAGCGCCGTCTGGCCGCCCAGGGTTGGCAGCAGGGCGTCGGGGCGCTCCTTGGCGATGATGCTGGTCAGCACCTCGGTGGTGATGGGCTCCACGTAGGTCGCGTCCGCGAACTCCGGGTCGGTCATGATCGTGGCCGGGTTGGAGTTCACCAGGATGACCCGCAGGCCCTCCTCCTTCAGGACCCGGCAGGCCTGGGTCCCGGAGTAGTCGAACTCGCAGGCCTGGCCGATGACGATCGGGCCGGACCCGATCACCAGGACCGAGGAGATGTCGTTACGGCGAGGCATCAGTGGTTCTCCTCGGTGTTGATCGGGGCGGTGTTGAGCTGTGCGGCGGCGGGAGCGGTCTTGAGAGCGGGCGGCCAGGCCGCCGGGTTCGTCAGCAGGCCGACGAACCGGTCGAACAGGTAGGCGGCGTCGTGCGGGCCCGCGGCCGCCTCCGGGTGGTACTGCACCGAGAAGGCGGGCAGGTCGAGGCAGGTCAGACCCTCGACGACCTGGTCGTTGAGCCCCACGTGGGAGACGACGACGCGGCCGTAGCGGCCGCCGTCGTGCGGGGCCGTCGAGCCCTGCTCGTCGAGCGGGGCGTCGACCGCGAAGCCGTGGTTGTGCGCGGTGACCTCCACCTTGGCGGTCGTGCGGTCGAGCACCGGCTGGTTGATGCCGCGGTGCCCGTAGTCCAGCTTGTAGGTGCCGTAGCCGAGCGCGCGGCCGAGGAGCTGGTTGCCGAAGCAGATGCCGAAGAACGGGATCCGGCGGTCCAGGACCTCGCGGAGCAGCTCGACCTCGTGGCCGGCGGCGCCCGGGTCGCCGGGGCCGTTGGAGAAGAAGACGCCGCGCGGGGCGGCGTCGGGCAGGTCGGCGAACACGGCCTCGATGTCGGCGACGGTGGAGGACTGCGGCACGACGACGACGCGAACGCCGCGCTCGGCGAGGCGGACCGGCGTCATGGTCTTGATGCCGAGGTCGACGGCGACCACCGTGGCGACGGGGGTCTTGCCCTCGAAATTCCCCCGGGGCTCCACCGTGTAGGCCTCGTTCGTGGAGACCTCGCGGGCCAGGTCGGCGCCCGCCATCTGCGGGGAGGCCTGCACCTGGGCCACGAGCTCCTCGACGGAGCGCGGGTAGCCGTCTCGGACGAGGTCCTCGCCCGAGAAGATGCCCGCGCGCATCACGCCCTCCTCGCGCAGCCGGCGGGTCAGGGCGCGAGTGTCGACGTCGGAGATGCCGACGATGCCCTGCTCGGCGAGCTCCTCGCCGAGCGAGTGCTGCGCGCGCCAGCTCGACACGCGCCGCGCGGGGTCGCGGACCACGTAGCCGGAGACCCAGATCTGGCCGGACTCGGGGTCCTCGTCGTTCACGCCGGTGTTGCCGATGTGCGGCGCGGTCATGACGACGATCTGCCGGTGGTAGGACGGGTCCGTCAGCGTCTCCTGGTAGCCGGTCATGCCGGTGGAGAAGACGATCTCGCCGAACGTGGTGCCCGTGGCACCGTACGCGCGGCCGCGGTAGGTCGTGCCGTCCTCGAGGACGAGCGCTGCGGACTCCGCGGCGGTCTGTGCTGCGGGTGTCATCGGGATGGTCACCGGGCCTCCTGCTGGTGCGGGTCTTGCTGGTGCGGGTCTTGCTGGTGCGGGTACTGCTGAGGGTCCTGCTGGGCGGGCTGCTGCTGGGTGGCGAGCAGGTGCCGGACGGCGTCGACGAGCGCACCGCGGTCCTCGGCGCGCCGGGTGCGCAGGCCGGTGTCGACAAGGGCGGCGGCGACGCCGTCGGCCTCCGGGACCGCCCAGGTCAGGACGACGAGCCCGTCGGCGCCGACATACTTGCCGGCCATGCCAGGGGCGAGGCTCGTGCCGCGGAGGGCGTGCACGGGCACCCAGAGGTCGTCGGCGCCCTCGCGCTCGATCAGGACACCGCCGTCGTGCACGGAGACGAGCGAGCTGGACCGGTCGCCGAGCCCGTGCGCGCCGACGCGGGCGAGCCAGTCGCCGTGCAGCGTCGTGGAGACGTAGACCGCCTCCAGCGGGCCGAACCGTACGGAGCCCGTCTCGGCCACGCCCGAGGGGTCAGTGCCGGGAACCGCGGGCGGCCGCGGCACTAGGTCCGTGGTGCGCTGCGCGAGCCGGCGTCGGCCGATGAGCGTCACGTACAGCACCAGGAAGATCGCCAGGAGGACCAGCAGGGCGACGGCCAGGATCTTCATCGGGTGGCTCCTTCGAGGGGCGTGCTCTCGACGACCGCGCCGTCGAGCACCGTCGCACGGCCGCGCAGGAACGTGGCGACCACGCGGCCCGGCAGCTCCATGCCCGCGAACGGCGTGTTGTCGCTGGCGGTGACCTGGGTGCGGCCGTCGATCGCCCGGACCGCGGACGGGTCGACGAGCGTCAGGTTGGCGGGCTCGCCGACGGCGACCGGGCGACCCTGGCTGTGCTCGATCCGGCCGATCCGGGCAGGGTTCTCCGACAGCACGCGCGCGACGTCGGCCCAGGTCATGCGGCCTGTGTCGACCATGGTCTGCTGGACGACGGACAGTGCCGTCTCCAGGCCCGTCATGCCGAACGCGGCCGAGGCCCACTCGCAGTCCTTGTCCTCGACCGGGTGCGGGGCGTGGTCCGTCGCGACGATGTCGATCGTGCCGTCGGCCAGGCCCTCGCGGACCGCCTCGACGTCCTTCGCGGTACGCAGCGGCGGGTTGACCTTGAACACCGGGTCGTAGTCGCGGGCCAGCTCGTCGGTCAGCACCAGGTGGTGCGGCGTCACCTCGGCGGTGACGTCGATGCCCCGGCCCTTGGCCCAGCGGATGATCTCAACGGACCCGGCCGTCGACAGGTGGCACACGTGCAGGCGGGAGCCCACGTGCTCGGCGAGCAGCACGTCGCGCGCGATGATCGACTCCTCGGCGACGGCGGGCCAGCCCGTCAGGCCGATCTGGGCCGAGACGACGCCCTCGTTCATCTGCGCGCCCTCGGTCAGCCGTGGCTCCTGCGCGTGCTGGGCCACGACGCCGTCGAACGCCTTGACGTACTCCAGCGCGCGGCGCATCAGGACCGGGTCGTGCACGCACTTGCCGTCGTCCGAGAACACCCGGACGCGGGCGGCGGAGTCCGCCATGGCGCCGAGCTCGGCGAGCTTCTCGCCGCCCAGACCAACGGTGACGGCGCCGACGGGGTGCACGTCCACCCAGCCGGCCTCCTGGCCGAGCCGGTAGACCTGCTCGACGACGCCCGCGGTGTCCTGCGTCGGCGTCGTGTTGGCCATGGCGTGCACCGCCGTGAAGCCGCCCGCGGCGGCGGCCCGGGTGCCGGAGAACACCGTCTCGGCGTCCTCGCGGCCCGGCTCGCGCAGGTGGGTGTGCAGGTCGACCAGGCCGGGCAGGAGCACGTGCCCCTCCGCGCGGACCTCGCGGGCGCCCTCGGGCACCACTACCGTGCCGGGGGCCCCGATCGCGGCGACCACTCCGTCCGCCAGGACGACGTCGACCGCCTCCGCGCCGTAGGGAAGCACCCCGCGCAGCACGTAGGTCGTGGTTGAAGGGGCGCTCACAGAGTGTTCCTCTCGTCGGTGCTGGTCTTCTCGGTGCCCGTGTCGCCGGACAGCAGCAGGTACAGGGCAGCCATCCGGACGGCGACGCCGTTGGCCACCTGCTCCACGATCACGGAGCGCGGGTGGTCGGCGGCGGCCGCGGAAATCTCCAGGCCGCGGTTCATCGGCCCGGGGTGCATCACGATGGCGTGGTCCGGCAGGACGGCGAGCCGCCGGGCGTCGAACCCGAACTTGCGGCTGTACTCCATGGGGCTCGGGAAGAACGAACCCGAGCCGCCCGACATCCGCTCGCGCTGCACCCGCAGCATCATGACCGCATCGGGCTGCCACTGCTCGAGCGTCTCGTCCAGGTGGTACGACACGCGGCACGGCCACGTCTCCACGCCGACCGGGACCAGCGTCGGCGGCGCGACCAGCGTCACCTCGGCGCCGAGGGTGTGCAGCAGGTACACGTTCGAGCGGGCCACGCGGGAGTGCAGCACGTCGCCGACGATCGCGATGCGCAGGCCGGCCAGGTCCGCGCCCACCGAGGTATCGGTGCTCTGCCTGCCCCCGGGGCCGCCCGTCCCGACATTGCCCACCAGGTGCCGGCGGATCGTGAACGCGTCCAGCAGCGCCTGCGTCGGGTGCTGGTGCATGCCGTCGCCCGCGTTGAGCACACCGGCGTCGAGCCAGCCGGCATGGGCGAGCTGGTGCGCCGCGCCCGACGCCGAGTGGCGCACCACCACGGCATCGGCACCCATGGCGTGCAGGGTCAGTGCCGTGTCCTTCAGGGACTCGCCCTTGGACACGCTCGATCCCTTGGCGGAGAAGTTGATGACGTCGGCGGACAGCCGCTTGGCCGCCGTCTCGAACGAGATCCGGGTGCGTGTGGAGTCCTCGTAGAACAGGTTCACGACGGTGCGCCCGCGCAGCGTCGGCAGCTTCTTGTTCTCGCGGGACTGCGTGGCGGCCATCTGCGCGGAGGTGTCCAGCAGCAGGATCGCGTCGTCCTTGGACAGGCCCTGGGTGGTCAGCAGGTGCTTCACCGCGCACCCCCTTCGCTGGTGTTCGTGGGCTCGGCGCCGCTGATCACCACGAAGTCGGCTCCCCCGTCGACGTCGGACAGCCGGACCCGTACCCGCTCGCTGCGCGACGTGGGCAGGTTCTTGCCCACGTAGTCGGCGCGGATCGGGAGCTCGCGGTGGCCGCGGTCGACCAGGGCGGCGAGCTGCACCACGCGGGGACGGCCCAGGTCGTTCAGGGCGTCGAGCGCCGCGCGGATGGTGCGGCCCGAGAACAGGACGTCGTCGACCAGGACGACCACCTTGTCGTCGATGGTGCCGTCGAGGCTGCCCGGCAGGACCGTCTGCCCGACGGCGCGCGTGGGCTGGCGGCGCAGGTCGTCGCGGTACATGGTGACGTCGAGCGTGCCGTACTCGCCGTTGAACGAGGGCTCGATCTGCGCCAGGCGCTCGGCCAGCCGGTGCGCGAGCTGCACGCCGCGGGTCGGGATGCCGAGCAGGAGGAGGTCGGCGGCGCCCTTGTTCCGCTCCACGATCTCGTGGGCGATGCGAGTCAGGGCCCTGGCGATGTCGGCCTCACCGAGCACCGTCCGTGCGGCGGTGCCGGGAACTGAGCTCGGAGCAGGGCCGGAGGCGGGGCCGGGCTCGGCGCTGCCGGGGGTCGTGCTGGATTCGGGCATGCGGCTGCCAGGTTTCATCTGGCGACCTCCTTCTCCGCCTCACGGGACGGGATTAAAGGGAGTCTGACAGCCACCACCCTAACCCGCCGCCCACGCGCAGGAAGCCGCCGCCCATGACCGCCGGAGCGGCGTTGCTCACATCCGCAGGGCGACCTCGTTCCCGTTCCGTCACTCCCGCAGCACGGCGGCCGCCAGGCTCGCGGCGGCGGCCACCAGGACCAGCACCATCCCCACCGTCCCCGGCCAGCCGGCCAGCGCGAACCCGACCCCGCCCAGCCACCCGAACACGCTGGACCCCGCGTAGTACGCCAGGTTGTAGACCGCCGCGGCCTGGGTGCGGGCCTGCGGCGCCGCGACCGGCGTCCACCCGCTGGCCACCGCGTGCGCGCCGAAGAACCCCGCCGTCAGCACGACCAGGCCAGCCAGGACGAGCGGCAGCCGGCCCGACAGCGTGGCCGCGACGCCGGCCGCCATCAGACCGGTCGAGGCGAGCAGCACCCGGCGCCGCCCGTGCCGCACCACCAGGCGGCCCGTCCGCGCCGACGACCACGTGCCGGCCAGGTACGCGAGGAACACGAGGCTCACCACGCCGGGCGACAGCCCGAACGGCTCGTCGGCCAGGCGGAAGCCGAGGTAGTTGTAGACGGCCACGAAGCCGCCCATGAGCAGGAGGCCCTGCGCGTCGAGCACGAGGAGGCGCGGGCTGAGCAGCACCTTGAGCCGGCCCGGGCGGCCGCCGTTCGGCACCTGGTGCTTCTGGTGGCGCCTGGCCGTCGTCCGGCGGCGCCGCCGGCTCGCCGTCGCCCTTCGTGACCCTCCGGTCGCGCGGCGCCAGCCAGACGAACACGGCCGCCGCGACGAGGCAGGCGACCGCGACGGCGGCCACGCCCGCACGCCAGCCGAAGAGCTCGGCGACACCACCTGCCACGAGCCGGCCCAGGAGCCCGCCCATCGAGGTGCCCGCCACGTACGTCCCCGCGGCGCGGGGCACGGCGGAGGCCGCTCCCGCGTCGACGAGCATCTCGGTCAGGTACGCCATCGCCACCGCGGGCACCCCGGCGACGAGCAGCCCTTCCAGCGCTCGCCCGGCGACCATCAGGTTGAACGTCGGCGCGAACGGGACCGCGAGGCCGACCGCCGTCGCGCCGAGCATCGCCAAGGTCATCGCCCGCACGCGCCCGACACGGTCGGCCACCCAGGCCCACGGCAGGACGCCGACGGCCAGGCCGAGCGTGCCGGCGGAGACGAGCAGCGCCGTCGCGGAGGCGGACGTCGCGAGCTCGCGGGCGGCGTCGGGCAGGACGGACTGCGGCGCGTAGAGCTGCGCGAACGCAGCGGTCCCGGCGCCGAACAGGGCGACGAGCAGACGTCGCTCGTCGAACCGTTCAGCGCCGGGACCGGTGCTCACGCGTCCTGCGGACCTGTGCCCGTCCTCGCGTGGGCGCTCACGCCAGCAGAGTCGGCTTCAGGTCCTTGACCCGGCCGAGGAGACCGTTGACGAAGGCCGGCGAGTCGTCCGTCGACAGGTCGCCGACGAGGTCGACCGCCTCGTCGACCGCGACGGCGTCGGGCACCTCGTCGTTGAACAGGATCTCCCAGGAACCGATCCGCAGCAGTGCACGGTCGACGGCCGGCATGCGCTGGAGCGTCCAGCCCTGCGAGTACGTCTCGAGCACCTCGTCGATGCGGTCGCGGTGCTCGACCACACCCTCGACGATCTCGACCGTGTACTGCGGCACGGCCGCCTCGGTGTGCGGCACCGCCACGCGGTCAGCGAGGAGCTTGAGCGGGTCGATGCCCCGCTGCTCCGCCTCGAAGAGGATGTCGGCGGCGCGCTTGCGCGCCTTGGTGCGTGCGCCCATGGTCTCTTTCTGCTACTGAAGTTCGCTACTGGAGCTCTGCTACGAAACCCGCTGGCGGGCTGGTGTGCGCCGGTTGCCCGTCAGCAGCACGTCACTCCGTGACGCGACCGAGGTAGTCGCCGGTGCGCGTGTCGACCTTCACCTTGACGCCCTGCTCGAGGAACAGCGGGACCTGGATCTCGGCGCCGGTCTCGAGCGTCGCCGGCTTGGTGCCACCGGTGGACCGGTCGCCCTGCAGGCCAGGCTCGGTGTAGGTGATCTCGAGGACCACCGACGCCGGCAGCTCAATGTACAGCGGCGTACCGTCGTTCGAGGCGAGCATGACGCTCATGCCCTCGAGCATGTAGTCCTTGGCGTCGCCGACCGTCGCCGCGGGCACGGTCACCTGGTCGTACGTGTCGTTGTCCATGAAGACGAAGTCGTCGCCGTCCATGTACAGGTACTGGAAGTCACGACGGTCGACGTTGGCCGTCTCGACCTTGATGCCGGCGTTGAACGTCTTGTCGACGACCTTGCCGGACAGCACGTTCTTCATCTTCGTCCGGACGAACGCTCCACCCTTGCCCGGCTTGACATGCTGGAACTCGATGACCGTCCAGAGGTTGCCGTCGATCCGGAGCACGGTGCCGTTCTTGATGTCGTTGGAGGTAGCCACGTTCGTCTTCCTGTGTCGGTGAAGGGTTGCACCCAGGGCACACCGACATGGGGCCGGCGGCTGGGGTGATCGAGCTGGGTGATCAAGCAGGTGTCAAGCAGCAGCGGTCAAGTCTAACGGAAGGCTCGGATCTGGCCGACCGGTCAGACCACCAGCGTGTTGATGACGACAAGGCCCAGCAGACCCATGGCGACCGACCAGATGAGCGAGGCGAGCGTACCCACGACGAACCGCTCCGACGCGACCGGCTGGTCACGCAGCTCCGCGTAGCGCCCCAGGCCCTTGATCGCCACCACCACCGCTATGCCGTACGGGTAGCCGGCGAGCAGGGCGCCGGTGATCGCCAGGCGTTCCAGGAGACCCAGCCACGCGCCGCCGCGCAGGATGTCCACGGCCGCAGGGTCCATGGTGCCTGTCGGCGGCTCGCTGCCGTCGCCCGACGGCTCGCTTTTGGGCGCGCTCCCGGGTTCCCCCTCGTCCGGCTCCAGCGCCTGCGGACGGACCGGCGGCTGATAGCGCGCCCAGGGCAGGTCTCCCCCGCTTGCCTGACGGAGCACCCATGGCACCACCCATGAGCCCACCACGACGCTCAGCAAGAGGGTGACCAGCCAGATCGCTGTCATCGCGACCCAGCGCCACCCGTCGATGTCGTCCAGCGTCTCCCAGGTCACGGCTCCAGGTCCCCTCGCTCGTCGTGTACGTCGTCTTCCGTGGCACCGTCCGGCGCGCTGCTCGTCGCACCGCCTTGCTCGGCGAGCTCGGCGAGCAGCCGGACCACGACGGGACGCACGCCCTCTTCTTCCTGCCACAGGGCGGCACGGACCCGTTGGCTCACCGCCTGCTCGCTGATCCCGAGCGCCTGCGCGGCGATCTTCTGCCTTCCGGGCCGGTCGGCGAGCGACGCGAGAGTGTCGGCGGCTTCCCACCCCTGCGGTGTCCGGCGTGCACGAATCGCGCCGAGCAGTCGCAGGAGTGATTCGATCTCTCGTGCGCGACTCGAACCGCCAGCGCCGCCCGGCCCTTCCACAGCGACCGAAACGCCTTTCGCCCGCGACTTGGCGCGCTCCACGGCGTCGCGAGCTCGGTAGAACGCCGGACCCCGCGCATCACGAGACACCTTTGGCAGGGGCAGCTCGACGGATCCGACTCCGATGCCGACGCTCCACCCCTGATCCCGCAGAAGGTCCAGCGTGAGATCGACCGCGAGCTCGGCTCCGTCGGCCGTGCCGTCAAGGACCCCTTGGACCTCATCGCCAACAGTTCGTTCGAACGCCAGGTTGAGCCCGGCACGACCGCGCGTCCAGCTCTCCAGACGTAGAAGCAGATCTGGAACGTTGTCCCCCGCGCGTGTCGAACCTCGCTGGTCGACAGTCAGGACAATCACGGATCAACCACACACACTGAATAAATCCCAATCAAGGTCGGAGGCTTGATTATCTGCGATCAATGCTTGGGCCTTGTTCGACGTGTCTCGACGCCGAGTCTGGCTGTTTCCTAGTCTCTCACCTGTACCGTTGCAGATACGCAACAGTACCTGGATTCGAACCCATCAAGCCTGAAACCTGGATCGGGGGGCCTTGGTGCATCCGTCCCACCGGCTACGGCAGCGCGCCCGGAAGCGCGCGTCCACGGCGCGCGAACGACCGCACGTCACAGAGCAGGCGGAAGTCGAGCAGGTGATGTTGCAGGAGGCACGCGACGAGGTGATCTCGGCCGACCAGAAGGCCTCCGTGATCCTCGCGGTGCTCGGCCTAGGGTTCGGCGCCTCGCTGTCCGGCCTGGTCGCCGGCGATTGGCGCCCTGACGAGCTCACACCCTGGAGTCAAGCCATGTGGTGGTGCGGCCTCGCCGCCGGCGCCCTCGCCGTCTACTTCGCCGGCTCCGCCGTCTGGCCTCGGTACACGTCGACCGATGTGAACGACGGTGTGCACTACTGGGGTCACGCCGCAAGGTTCACCACTCTCGCGGCGTTGAACGAGGCGCTTACCGCGCAACGCATCGACCACGCCGCGCGCACGAGACATCAACTGTGGCGCGTGTCCCATGTCGTCGCTCGAAAGTTCCGCCGGATCCGCCTGGCCATGGGGTTCGCGGTGGCAGGAGCAATCCTCGTACTCGCCAGCACGGTCAGCGGGTAGGGCGAGAGCCCGACCTCCTGCTACGCCTTCAGCTTCGATGCCATGGCCGCCAGCGCCAGCCGGTACGAGTCGAACCCGAACCCCGCGATGGTGCCCGTCGCGATCCCGGCGACCACCGAGTAGTGC
>NZ_JBHXBG010000022.1:0-44126 GCF_042726755.1 Promicromonospora sp. NPDC060271
CCCGTGCCCGGGGACGACCGTCGCTGTCGTTCCGGCCTCCGTCACCGTCGCGCGTTCTGTCGCTTCGGCTTCGGCTTCGGCTTCGGCTTCGGCTCCGGTCTCGGTGTGAGTGACGGGCCCGTCGACGCCGGGTCCGGCCGCTTCTCGCCGTCCTCGCCCACCATCCGCGGTGCGGGCTTGACGGGCCAGCGCTCCACCACGCGGTTTCGTAGGTCGTAGCCGCGGGCGGAGACGGCGACGTCCCACACGAGGGCGAGGAGCACGAGGGCGGCCGAGATCGCGAGCGTGACCAGCGCCTGCGGTACGAAGCCGCCGAACGTCTCGTCCGCCTCGCCGTACAGCGTCGCGACGTCCGCCATCCCTCCGGTGCCGAGGCTGTACACCCCCCAGCCGAGCACAGCCCCCAGCGCGGCCAGCAGTGCAAGGGCCTGTACGAAGATCACCGGCTGATGGTCGGCGTACTTGCGCAGCAGGACACGAGGCGGGCGCGGGGCCGCGGGGTCCTCCAGCGCCTCGCGCAGGATCTCCTGCTCCCGCCGCTGCACGGCCGAGTCGGCGAAGAACCCCACGACCAGGAGCGCGACGGCCGCCACCATGAGGGCCGCGAAGACCCAGACGCCGGCGACGAGCACCACCTCGATGCCGTCCCCGTACTCCACGCGCGGACCGGGATCGGTCGTGGAGCGGAACGGGTGGGTGACGAACAGCCAGAGCTGCATGAGGCTGAACCCGAGCGCGAAGCACACGATGCCGACGTACTCCAACCAGGTCGCCCTGCGCCGCATGCGCTGAAGGTCCGCTGGGAGCGCCGTCGTGTCGTCGTCCTCGGCTCGCGCGGGGGCGGCTCGCCGCCAGGCGGCGTGCTCGTCGGCGGTGGACCAGTGCGCCGCGACCGCCAGGCGACGCCGGTGGTGCGCGGGGCGGCCCGCGAGCGCGAGCAGCACGAACGCGCCGCCGACCCCCGTGGTCACGAGGAAGCCCCACAGGATGGGCAGCTCGCTGCCGTTGACGGTGAAGGCCGCGATCACGGCCATCAGCAGGCCGATCCCGCCCACCAGGACGGCCATGACGAGGAACGCGAGGAACGGAGGCTGGGCCGTCAGCAGGTTGACCTGGCTCGGGTGCGGCACGGCCGTCCGGGGCGCACCCTCTGCGACCGCCCGGACGACGGCCCGCGAGGTGATCACCTCGCGCAGCGCGAGCAGGACGGTGGTCAGGACACCCGCACCCAGTGCGAGGACGAGCACCGGCATCATGGCGGCGCGCGCGAGCTGGTCGAGCGCGCCGCTCACGGCGGGTTCGTAGGCCAGCGCCTCCTCACCGACCAGCGCGACGGCCAAAAGGAGCACGAAGGCCGCCCCGATGCCGAGGAGGAAGGGGGCGAGCGCGTTGATCGCCGCGTTCACGACATTGCCCGCGAGTCCCACCGGGTACACCCGCCAGTGCGGCTGATCTGCTGCAGGTCGTTGTGTCGTCATGGCGCGGGCAGCCTATCCGTGCGGACGAGAAAGGGCCCGGCCAACGGCCGGGCCCTTCTCCGGTGCGCGAGGGGGGACTCGAACCCCCACGTCCGAAGACACCAGGACCTAAACCTGGCGCGGCTGCCAATTACGCCACTCGCGCGCGGCGCACAGTCTACGGGTAGCGAGCGCGCAGGTCAGCGGAACGCGGCGAGTCCCGTGATGTGTCGTCCGAGCACGAGCGTGTGGACCTCGTCGGTGCCCTCGTACGTGCGTACCGACTCCAGGTTGCCGGCGTGCCGCATCGGCGAGTGGTCCAGCGTGATCCCGTTGCCGCCCAGCACCGTGCGTGCCTCGCGGCAGACGTCGACGGCGATACGCGCGTTGTTGAGCTTGCCGGCCGAGATCATGTGCCCCTCCAGCCGCCCCGCATCCTTGAGCCGGCCGAGCCGCAGCGCCATGAGCTGCGCCTTGGTGATCTCCAGGGCCATGTCCACGAGCTTGGCCTGCGTGAGCTGGAAGCCCGCGATCGGCGTGCCGAACTGCTCGCGCCCCTTGGCGTAGGCCAGCGCGGCCTCGAACGCGTCCCGTGCGGCGCCGACGGTGCCCCACACGATGCCGTAACGCGCCTCGTCCAGGCAGGCGAACGGCCCCGCCAGGCCGGGGTGCTCCGGAAGCAGGGCGTCCGCCGGTACGCGGACGCCCTCCAGCGTGATGTCGCACTGCACGGACGCGCGCATCGAGAGCTTCGGCTCGATCGGCACCGCCGCGAACCCCGGCGTCGACGTCGGCACGATGAAGCCGCGCACCCGGTCCCGCTCGCCGCCGCCCTCCTGCGGCTCCGCCACCTTGGCCCAGATGATCGCGAGGTCCGCGAACGAGGCCATGCCGATCCACCGCTTGGCGCCGTCGAGCACCCACTCGCCGCCGGCGTCGCCGCCCTCGCTGCCCGGCACGAACCGGGCCCGCGTGGTCATGCTCGCCGGGTCCGAGCCGGCACCCGGCTCGGTGAGCCCGAAGCAGCCCACCACCTCGCCGGTCGCCATGCGGGGGAGCCACCGCTGCTTCTGTGCCTCGGAGCCGTGCTTGTGGATCGCCGACATCGCCAGCGAGCCCTGCACCGACACGAACGTGCGGATGCCGGAGTCGCCGGCCTCCAGCTCCTGCGCGGCCAGCCCGTACTCGACGGCGGAGCGGCCGGCGCAGCCGTACCCGTCCAGGTGCATGCCGAGGAGGCCGAGCTCGCCCAGCTCAGGTACCAGCTCCCGCGGGAAGTACGCGTCGGCGAACCAGCGGGCGATGTCCGGCCGGACGCGCCGGTCCACGAACTCGCGGACCCGGTCCCGGGTGGCCAGCTCGGCGTCGCTCAGCTCCGAGTCGAGGTCGAGCAGGTCGGCGGGTGAACTCATCAGTCGAGCCCGAGGACCTTGCGGATCCGGGCCACGTGGCCCGTCGCCCTCACGTTGTAGAAGGACTCGGCGACCGTCAGGTCCGGGTTCACCACGAAGGTGGAGCGGATGACGCCGACGTACGTCTTGCCGTAGTTCTGCTTCTCGCCCCAGGCGCCATACGCCTCCAGGGTCGCGTGGTCCTCGTCCGACGCGAGCGGGAACGTGAGCGCCTCGGACTCGGCGAACTTGGCCAGCTTGGCCACCTTGTCGGGCGAGATGCCCACGACGGCGTAGCCAGCGCCCAGCAGCGACGCCTCCGAGTCGCGGAAGTCGCACGCCTCCTTGGTGCAGCCCGGCGTCGCGGCGGCCGGGTAGAAGTAGACGATGACGCCCTTGTCGGTGCTCTTCGCCAGGTCGGCGAGGCTCACGGTGGAGCCGTCGGCGGTCGGGAGCGTGAAGTCGGGAGCCTTGTCCCCGGTCTCGAGACGTGTGGTCATGTCCGTAACGTTAGCCGCCTCGCGGGCCGACGGCGGTCCGTCCGGCGGGACCTGTGGACAACCCGCTCCGCCGGTCGCGTAGCGTTGTCCTGTGAGCACCCCCGCAGTGACGAACTCCGCCACGAAGCCCGGCACCCTCCCGATCCGCATGCTGCACGACCGGCTCCTGGTCGAGCCGGAGACGGAACCGGGGGAGCGGCACTCGACGGGCGGCCTGGTGATCCCGGCGACCGCCGTCGGGCCCAAGCGGCTCGCGTGGGCGACCGTCGTGGCCAAGGGTGAGCACGTGCGCCAGGTCGACGTCGGGGACCGCGTCCTCTACGACCCCGAGGAGCGCGCCGAGGTGGACCTGGCGGGCCGCGACTACGTGCTCCTGCGGGAGCGCGACGTGCACGGCGTCGCCGAACGGGACGAGGCGGACGGCTCGACCGGCCTGTACCTGTAGGCGGGGCGGTCTGTCGCGCAGTTCACAGGGCCGGGCTGCTCGTTCGGTTTCCGGTGACGGCGCAGGTCCTGGTAGTGTTTCTTCCCGTCGCAGGCGCCATTAGCTCAATTGGCAGAGCAGCTGACTCTTAATCAGCGGGTTCATGGTTCGAGTCCATGATGGCGCACCAGACGACGGTCCAGCAGGTCCCTCTCGAGGGCGTGTGCGAGGGTCGTCGTGAGGCGGAAGTAATGGTGCGCCAGAGGGTCCAAGCCCTGGTAATCTTTCCGTCGCAGGCGCCATTAGCTCAATTGGCAGAGCAGCTGACTCTTAATCAGCGGGTTCATGGTTCGAGTCCATGATGGCGCACAGCATCACGAAGGCCCCCACCGGTGGTGGGGGCCTTCGTCGTTCCCGGTGTCAGGAGCCCAGGACCTGGCGCTCAAGTTCACCCGGGTCCCGCGTGCTCGCTGACCTGCGGCTTCACCCAGCCCACTGGACAATTTGTCCGGTTGTTGCCTCCCGCACCCGTTCTGTTCACCCACCCGGTCCAGGTTGACCTCCGGGCGTGCTCAGGGCCGTCCACCTTTCACGGACCACAGGGAGGACGGCCATGCGGCCAGTCACCAGGAAACAGCGAGCTCGGCAGCAGGCCGGTCTCGTCGCGGCGGTCACGGCGGCCACGCTCGCCATGACGGGGTGGGTCGCGACGTCGTCGTCCGCCGCCCCCGCCCAGGCCGGCACCGCCCAGGCGGGTGCCACCGCGACGGCGCCGCACGAGCCGGCGGAACCGGCGCCGGGCGGTCCCGTCCTCACGCCCGAGGAGGGCGAGTTCCTCGAGGGGACCGTCCCGGTCGCGGCCGAACCCGTCGCGCCTGGTGACGACGTCGAACGCCTCACGGTCGACGGCGTCGACGTGCCGGGTGCCACCGAGACGCTGGGCACCTCGATCCTCGGCTACAACGTGGCGACGAACTCGACCGAGGCGCGCTACAAGAACTACGTGTCGGTGAACGGCTCGGAGCCGATCTACCTGCCGGACGCCGTGAGCAGGCGCGTCGAGCTGGAGATCCCCAACGAGTACCTCGTGACCGGCGAGAACACCGTCGAGGTGGTCGCCGGCACCATCAGCACCGACTGCGGCGTGAACCACGACGACTTCGTGCTCTCCGACTTCACGCTCGAGCCGCTCGGCGAGACCGCCGACGGCGAGGAGAACGAGTACACCTACGCGTTCGGCGACGGGAGCTGCGGCACCAACACGAGCCTCCTCCTGCGCGCCGAGCTGTCGTTCTTCGTGCAGGGCGACCCGCAGGGCACCACGGGGCTCAGCGCCGACCTCGACACGACGACCCTCGCGAACGGCGAGCACACCATCGAGGCACGCACGGCGGACGGCGACACGACGGCGCACCAGGTCCGCGTGAACAACGCGCCCGTCGGCGCCCCGCGTCTCACCCCGACCGACGGCACCCTCGCGAACGGCGCGGTCACCGCCATCGGCGCCCGCCCGGCGGACGGTGAGGGCGGCACCACCGAGCTCACCGTCGACGGCGAGGCGGTGGAGACCACGGCGACGCTCGGCTCCGGCGACGCCGCGTTCTCGTTCAACGTCGGGTCGAACGCCGTGGACGGCAACGCCGCGAACCTGCTGGTCGTCAACGGGATCGAGATGCCGCTGGGCGGCTCGTACGCGAGCCAGCGCGCGAACGTCGTCGTCCCGAACGAGTGGCTGCGGCCCGGCGAGAACGCCGTCAAGGTGGTCACCGGCACCTTCGCGGGCGACTGCAACCGCGACGACTTCACCATCTCCAACCTCGCGCTCACGCCCGCGGCGGGCACCGCGGCCGGCGTGGGGCTGAAGCCCTCCTACTCGATGGGCGACGGCACCTGCGGCTCGAGCGGCACCGCCCTGCGCGAGGTCACGGTGACCTTCGCCGTCGACGCCCCCGCACGCGGCCTGCGCGCCGACCTCGACACGGCCACGCTGCCCGACGGCGAGCACGAGCTCGCCGCCACCTCGACGACCGGCGAGCGGGCCACCCGCGCCCTGTTCACGGACAACACCGGCCCGGCCCTCGTGGCCGCGACGCCTGCCGACGGCGACCGGCTCACCACCGCCGTGCCCCTCGCGGTCTCGGTGGACGACGCCTCCGGCGTCGTGCAGGGCCCCGACGTCACGCTCGACGGCGAGGAGATCGCCGTGGGCGACCCGGTCGGACCCGGTCTCACCGCGGGCGGCCACACCATCGAGGTCTCCGCGACCGACGGACTCGGCAACGAGGTGACCCACGAGATCCCCTTCGTCAGCGCGGGGATCCCCGACGTGCCGGCCGACGTCGCACCGGCGTCGGGCACCTCGGACGTGGGCCGCACCGCGACGCTGCGCGCGACGGTGGCCGAGCCCGACGACGGCCGGGTCACCGCCACCTTCTCCAGCGCCGAGATCCTCACGCCGAGCCAGGCCTTCCAGGGCGAGGCGTCCGAGGTCCCGAGCACGCTGAGCGTGCGCGGCGAGAAGAGGCTGAGCACCCGGGCGCTGGAGCCGGGCGACGGCGAGTCCGCGGACTCGCCGGCGTCGGGCGACGTCACGTACCAGCGGTTCGACGTGCCGGTCCACGGCCGCGTCGAGGCGCCGGTGCTGCGCTGGGAGGGCACCGCCGACCCGGCGCGCCTGGTCAGCCTGCGGGCCTGGAACCCCGAGACGGAGGCCTGGGACGTCGTCGCCTCGGCGCGCGGCGCCGTCGACGCGGCTACCGTGCTGGAAGGCACCGTCACCAGCGACTACGTGCGGCGCGGCAAGGTGCACGCGATGGTCACCGGTGAGGACCCCTTCGCCGACGACATCGACCCCGGTGACCCGAACGGCTTCGCCGACCCGGCCGGGTACGACTTCTCGATGGTCCACTACACGGACACGCAGTACCTGACGGAAGGCGCCGTCGAGCAGGAGACCGCTGAGGAGCGCGCCGTCTGGGCCAAGGGCTACACGGGCGTCATGGACTGGATCGTCGACAACGCCGACGAGCGCAAGATCGCCTACGTCGCGCACACCGGCGACATCACCGAGAACAACATCCGGGCCATTCCGCCGGAGCTCGAGGAGCAGGTGGCGGGCGAGTTCGAGTTCGCCTCCGAGGCGCAGGGCCGGATCGACGCGGCGGGCATCCCGAACGGCGTCGTCGCGGGCAACCACGACAACCAGTCCGGCAAGAACCCCGAGCTGTTCGACGAGCACTTCGGGCCGGACCGGTACGAGGCGCTCGCCGAGGACTGGGAGAACGCGACGTACGGCGGGTCGATGACGCCGGGCTCGAACGAGAACCACTACGACCTGTTCTCCGCCGGCGGGCTCGACTTCGTGGTCGTCGGCCTGTCCTACGGCGTGACCAGGGACGAGGCGGAGTGGGCGGCGTCGATCTTCGACCGCTACTCCGACCGCAACGGCGTCCTGCTCACGCACGACTACCTGGAGCCGTCCACCTCGCCCGACGGGCGCGGGGCGAACTTCGGCGGGTCGGACGGGCCGCTGCTGTACAACCTGCTCGTCAAGGACAACCCGAACGTCTTCCTGGTGCTGGCCGGGCACCGGCACGGCGTGGGCACCAACGTGCGCCCGCCCGTCGTCGGCGACATCGGCGGCGGCGTGGTCGAGCTGCTCGCGGACTACCAGTTCTACACGGTGACCGCCGGCCAGCTCGGGCTCACCCAGATCGGCGGGTACGACCCGGCGGACCAGCTCCAGTTCGGCGCGTCGTTCTTCCGGATGCTGCAGTTCGACGTCGACCGCGGCGAGGTGTCCATCGACACCTACTCGCCGCTGCTCGGCGAGTTCGGTGCCACCGAGTACGACACCGAGCACCGGTACAACGGGCTGGAGGACAACATGGTGCTGCCCGTCGACCTGACCTCCCGCACGACGTCGTTCACGACCGACTCCGTGGTGCTGTACGACCCGGTGCAGCGGATCGGCAGCGACACCGTGTCCTCCGGCGAGGTCGCCTCGGTCCGGTGGACGGGCCTCAAGCCGGACCGCACCTACGCGTGGTTCGTCACGGCCCGCACCGCGGGTGGCGGTACGACGACGGCCCCGCCGTCGTACTTCACCACGGCACGGCGTTGAGACTCCCCTCTCTCCGGATCGGCCGCACCGTGGCCCTGGCGGGGCTGCTCGCAGTGCTGAGCAGCCCCGCCGTCGGGCCGGCCGCGTGGGCGCACGACGCGACGAGCGACGTCTACGCGGAGGTGGCTCCGGCGGCGTCGACCGGCGCTCAGGGTGGGCCCACGGCGGACGTGGCCGCCGTGCTCGACCTCGAGTACGACCTGCTCATGAAGTCCGCCTGGCTGCGGGCCGAGGCGTACGAGGCCACCGGCCGGGCGGACCAGCTCGCGCAGCTCGACGAGCACGATCGGGCTGTCGACGACTACGTGACCGGCCGGTTCGTCGTCACCTACGACGGCGAACCGTGCACCCCCTCGCTCGACGCCGTCGACGTGGTGGAGCGCGGGGACCGGCCCTACGCCTCCCTGACCTACACGTTCGTGTGCGACGGCGAGCCGGAGGGCGTGCACGAGGTCTCCAGCAACATCTTCCCGGACGCCGAGTCGTTCGTGCACTCGACCGAGACGATCATCCGGTACTCGCTCGACGAGGAGGAGGGCTCCGCCGTGCTGACCGCGGCGTCGCCCACGCTCACCACGGGCGAGTACCGCCTGATCAAGCAGGTGGGGGAGTTCTTCGTGCTGGGCGGCGAGCACCTGCTGTTCGGGCTCGACCACGTGCTGTTCCTGCTGGCGCTGCTGATCGGCGCCCGCAGGCTGCGCGACGTGGTGTGGACCGCCACGGCCTTCACCGTCGCGCACTCGGTGACGTTCCTGCTCGCGGCCCTCGGCGTGGTGTCGGTGCCGGCGATCGTGGTGGAGCCGGTGATCGCGGCATCGATAGCCGTGGTGGCGGCAGTGGACCTGTACCTGATCTGGCGGGGGCGCGCCCCCGCCGGGACCCGGGACGAGGTGACCGGCTGGGACCGCTGGCGGCTGCCCGTGGTGTTCGTGTTCGGCCTGGTGCACGGTGTCGGGTTCGCTGGCGCGCTGGGCATCGAGGCGGCGTGGTCGTGGACCCTGCTGTGGTCGCTGCTGTCGTTCAACGTGGGCATCGAGGCGGTGCAGCTCGCCATCATCGCAGTGGTGTTCCCCCTGCTGGTGCTGCTGCGCGTGCGGGCTCCCCGGGCCGCCCGCTGGGTGCTCGGGACGGCGACCGCGGGCATCGTGGCGGTAGCCCTCTACTGGGTGGTGGAACGCCTGGCCTAGGGATGCGCCGCCCAGAAGGTCTCCAGCTCCGCGTCCAGCGCCGGTGCCACCTGCATCGGGAGGGAGTGCGTGGTGTCGGGCCAGACCTTGACCTGGGCGTCCGGGATCAGCCTCGCCTTCTCCGCCCCCGCCTCGCCGCCGGCCAGCGGGGAGCCGCTCGCGATCCCCACGTAGACCGGCATGGGCAGGCTTTTCAGCTCCGTGTCGGTCAGCTGGACAGGGTTGGGCAGCCCTGACGAGCTGTAGCCCTCGGCGCCGACGTTGATCATCCGGGCGAGCGGGTCGTCGGGGTCGACCTCCTCGTTCTCGACCCCGCCGATCTCGTTCAGTGCCGCCTCCCGCCACGACTCCGGCAGGAACGTCAGCGAGACCGGGATGCTCGCGAGCACCACGGAGAGCGGCAGCGCGCTCAGGGTCAGCACCGGCTCGAGCAGGGTGAGGCTGGCCAGGCGGTCCGGATACCGCACGGCGACGGCGGCCGCGAGCCCGCCGCCCTGCGAGTGGCCCACCAGGTGCACCCGGTCGAGGTCGAGGCTCGCCATCGCCTCGTCCACCCAGCGCGCCGCGTCCCCGACGTCACGCAGGGGGACGGTCTGCTGGGACATGCCCGTGTCACCGATGACGTCGAAGGCGTAGACCGTGCGGTGCTCGATGTAGTGCGGCAGGTTGTCGCCCCACATCGGCGTCGCGGACGACCGCCCGGGCAGCAGGACGACCGGGGTGCCGTCCGGCCGCCCCTCGGGGATCCAGGTGTAGGCGCGCACCGTGCCGAAGGTCGTCTCGATGTCCTGGGTCCTGGTGGGCTCGGGCAGGCGGCCGAGCGCTTGTGCGTAGGCGTCCTCGTAGGCCTTGCGCGCCTCCGGCGTGCGG
This sequence comes from Promicromonospora sp. NPDC060271, assembly GCF_042726755.1. Lineage (NCBI taxonomy): Bacteria > Bacillati > Actinomycetota > Actinomycetes > Micrococcales > Promicromonosporaceae > Promicromonospora > Promicromonospora sp. NPDC060271. The sequence continues at coordinate 9,953 of NZ_JBHXBG010000022.1, forward strand.
AAGTGGCCGATGCCGGGGCTGCTGGTCGCGAGGAGCAGCACCAGGCCGCTCGTCGAGACCGCGGCCAGGATCGCCAGCAGGACGACCGGCCACCGGCGGCGCCGGGGTCCGGTGTGGTTCTTGCGCATCGAAGGGGTCCTCTCGGAGGGCGGGTGTTTTGCAATGCGTTCGCATCGTAACACGTTACGATGCGAACGTATTGGTATCCTGAGCGCATGCCGAAAGTGGTCGATCACGAGGAACGTCGCTGGGAGATCGTCTACGCGCTCTGGCAGGTGATCGCGGAGCACGGGATCGAGGGCGTCAGCCTGCGTCATGTCGCGGCGGCCGCAGACGTCTCGATGGGCCGGATCCAGCACTACTTCGGCACCAAGGAGGCGCTCGTCCTGGCCGGGTGCACCGCGCTCGTCCAGAGCGCGCACGGCGGCTATCAGGAGACCGCCGAGGCGGCGCCGCGCGAGCGTCTGCTGCACGTGGTGAGCCAGCAGATCCCCCGGGACGACGCCGGCCGGATCGGTGTCAGCGTCTGGTACGCCTACGTGGCGAAGTCGATCAACCACTCCGCCGTCCGGCAGGTGCTGGCCGAGGCCCGGCGAGGGGCGGAGGAGGAGTGCGTGCGGCTGATCCAGGCCGATCGTGCCGGCCGTGCCGACGCTGCCCGCAGCGCCGCGGGTGACGACGGCGACCAGGCCGCCCTGGAGCAGGCCAGGCGCCTGCTGGCCCTGGCGGACGGCCTCACCCTGCGGGTCCTGGTCGGGGACCTCGAGCCGGGCGAGGCCGTGGCGATGCTCGAGTCCGAGGTGGGCCGGATCTGACCGTCCCGCGGATCAGTCGGGATCGGAAGGGCCGCGCAGCAGGTCACGGAAGAGGTCCTCGGACTGCCACGCGACCTCGGCGTCCCGCGCCACCCGGTCGGGCAGGGCGTGGCGCTCGCCCGGTTCGGCCCAGCCTCGGTCGCTCAGCAACCCACGCCGGATCCACTCGAGGACGAGCCTCGGGCCGTCGATGCCCCGCCGGTGTGCTGCCGCGGTGAGCCGTGCGAGGTCGGCGTCGGGCAGCTCGACGACGATCCGGCGCCCGTCGAGCTCGACGTGCGAGCAGGAGCCGCGGTCGGTCATGGGCGCCCGCACTGCTGCCGTACGTCGATGGTGGGTGCGGCGGCGAGCATGTTCGGTCCTGACTTCGCGGGGTGGTCCGGGGTGGTCCGGGCGTCCGTCCCCAGCCTGCCGCCCGCCGCCGCGAACCTGCCCGGCGAGTCCCGAATCCTTGCGGATACGCAACGCTCGGCCGCCACCTCGTACGCTCTACCCGTGAGCCACCCCGTACCTCCCCAGCCCGACGCCGCCCACCAGCCCGACGCCGCGGACCGGCCAGAACTGGCGGGGTTCCGGACCAAGCCGGTGTCGTTCGTGCGGCGGTCCGGCCGGCTCACGGACAAGCAGAAGCGGATGTGGGCCGCGCGCCACGGCGCCTACCTGGTCGACGTGCCCCGGGCGGTCGCACGCACCTCCGTGGACCCCGAGTTCGTGCTCGACGTCGAGGCGGTCTTCGGGCGCCGGGCCCCGCTCGTCGTCGAGATCGGCTCGGGCCTCGGTGACGCCGTGGTCGAGGCCGCCACCACCGACCCCGCACGCGACTACCTCGCCGTGGAGGTCTACCAGCCGGGCCTCGCGCACACGATCGCCCGCGCCGAGCGGGCCGGTGCGGCCCTCGGCCAGGACGGGCTGCACAACCTGCGGCTCGTCCAGGCCAACGCGGCGGAGCTGCTCGAGACGACGCTCCCGGCCGGGTCCGTCGACGAGCTGTGGGTCTTCTTCCCCGACCCCTGGCACAAGGCGCGCCACCACAAGCGCCGTCTGGTCACCGCGGAGTTCGCGGCGCTCGCGGCCCGCGTGCTGCGTCCGGGCGGGACGTTGCGCCTCGCGACCGACTGGGCGGAGTACGCCGAGCAGATGGTCGAGGTGCTGGAGGCGAGCGCCGACCTCACCAACGCGCACGGGCCCGGCGTCGTCGCCCCGCGGTTCGAGCGGCGTGTGCTCACCGGGTTCGAGCGCAAGGCGCACCGGGCCGGCCGGGAGATCGCCGACCTGGAGTACGTGCGGCGCTGATCCGGTGCCGAACGTGGCGTGATTCCCCACGGCCCTGACCTGTCCATTTTCGAGATCTCTACAGGGACTCCGCGAAATATAACGACTTGGTCAAGTCCGGAAATCCACCGTGTGATCTGTTTGCCCCCGGCATGTGAAGTGCGGCACATTGGGCCAAGGTGCGAAGTGCGCACCGGGTCGCGGGCTAGGCGCGCGCCCCCATGAGCCAATGGAGGCGTCATGAGTGACGTAGGGGCTTCAGGGCCCACGGAAACCGATTATCAGCGCGTGGAGAGATCGGAAGAGTTCCAGAGCCTCCGCAAGGCGTTCCGGAACTTCGTCTTCCCGATGACCGCGCTGTTCCTCGTCTGGTATCTCCTGTACGCGCTCATGAGCACGTACGCGCACGACTTCATGAGCATCCGCGTGGGTGGCAACGTCACCGTCGGTCTCGTCTTCGGGCTGCTGCAGTTCGTGTCCACCTTCGTGATCACCACGCTCTACGCGCGGTGGGCGAACAACAAGTTCGACGCCCGGGCCAAGGCCCTGCGCGAAGAGATCGAGGAGGGCGCGCTGTGAACGGGACCGTCATGGCCGCGGCAGCGGCGACGAACGTCGGCAACGTCTGGATCAACATCGGGATCTTCGCCGCGTTCGTCGTGGTCACCCTGGTCGTCGTCTTCTGGGTGTCCCGGGAGAACAAGACCGCGGCGGACTTCTACGCCGGTGGCCGCAACTTCACCGGCACGCAGAACGGCGTCGCGATCGCCGGCGACTACCTGTCCGCGGCGAGCTTCCTCGGCATCGCGGGCGCCATCGCCATCAACGGGTACGACGGCTTCCTGTACTCCATCGGCTTCCTCGTGGCCTGGCTCGTGGCGCTGCTGCTGGTCGCCGAGCTGCTGCGGAACACAGGCAAGTTCACCATGGCGGACGTGCTGTCGTTCCGGCTGAAGCAGCGGCCGATCCGGCTGGCCGCCGCGCTGTCCACGCTCGCCGTCGTGTTCTTCTACCTGCTGGCGCAGATGGCCGGCGCGGGCGGCCTCGTCGCACTCCTGCTCGGCATCACCGACAAGGCCGGCCAGGGCCTCGTCATCGCGATCGTCGGGACGCTCATGATCCTGTACGTGCTCGTGGGTGGCATGAAGGGCACCACGTGGGTGCAGATCATCAAGGCGACGCTGCTCATCCTGGGCGCCGGCATCATGACGATCTGGGTGCTCGCGCTCTTCGGCTTCAACCTCTCGGCCGTCATGGAGGGGGCCGTGAGCATGGCCGGCGACAAGGGCGAGACGATCCTCGAGCCCGGTCTGCAGTACGGCGCGACGGCCCTGTCGCAGCTCGACTTCCTGTCCCTCGCGCTCGCCCTGGTGCTCGGCACCGCCGGCCTGCCGCACGTGCTGACGCGCTTCTACACCGTGCCGTCGGCCAAGGAGGCCCGCAAGTCCGTGGTCGTGGCGATCTGGCTGATCGGCATCTTCTACCTGTTCACGCTGGTGCTCGGGTACGGCGCCGGTGCACTGGTCGGCCCCGAGGTGATCCTCGCGGCACCCGGCGGGCAGAACTCCGCGGCCCCGCTGCTCGCGTTCCAGCTGGGCGGCGAGATCCTGCTCGGCATCATCGCGGCGGTCGCGTTCGCGACCATCCTCGCGGTGGTGGCGGGCCTGACGATCACGGCGGCGACGAGCTTCGCGCACGACATCTACGCCTCGATCATCAAGAAGGGTCAGGTGGCGCCGGACGGCGAGGTCAAGGTGGCCCGCTGGACGGTGGTCGTGATCGGCGTCATCGCGATCATCGGTGGCATCTTCGCCAACGGGCAGAACATCGCGTTCCTCGTGGCGCTGGCGTTCTGCGTCGCGGCGTCGGCGAACCTGCCGACGATCATCTACTCGCTGTTCTGGAAGCGGTTCAACACGTCCGGCGCGCTGTGGAGCATCTACGGCGGCCTGATCTCGACGATCGTGCTGATCATCTTCTCGCCGGTCGTGTCGGGCAAGCCCGCCGACCCGGTCACCGGGCTCAGCAAGTCGATGATCAGCAACCCGGCCATCGACTTCCACTGGTTCCCGCTCGACAACCCGGGCATCGTGACCATCCCGCTCGCGTTCGTGCTCGGCATCGTCGGCACGTTCCTGAGCAAGGAGCAGTCGCACCCCGAGAAGTACGCCGAGATGGAGGTCCGCTCCCTCACGGGCGCGGGCGCGGAAAAGGCGACCGCCCACTGACCTGACCCACCCCGTTGAGTGCTGGGTATTTGTGCGATCTGAAGGCCTGATCGCACAAATACCCAGCACTCAGCTGTTGTCAGGTGGCGGCTGCCTCCAGGCGGATGACTATCGACTTCGAGGCCGGGGTGTTGCTGCCCTCCGCCGTGTGGTCCAGCGGCACCAGCACGTTGGTCTCCGGGAAGTAGGCCGCGGCGCAACCCCGCGCCGTCGGGAACGCGACGGCCCGGAACCCCTGGGCGCGACGCTCCTCCGTGCCGCCGTCCCGGGCGGGCCACTCGCTGACCAGGTCCACCGTGTCGCCGTCGGCGAACCCGAGGGCCGTCAGGTCCTCGGGACGCACGAACACGACGCGCCGTCCGCCCTTGACGCCGCGGTACCGGTCGTCGAGGCCGTAGACGGTGGTGTTGAACTGGTCGTGCGAGCGCACCGTCTGGAGCAGCAGGCGGCCCTCGGGGACCTGGACGACCTCGAGCTCGTTGACCGTGAAGTTTGCCTTGCCCGTCGCCGTCGGGAACAGGCGGGCGTCGCGCGGCGGGTGGGGCAGCACGAACCCGCCGGGTTCGGCGACCCGCCGTTCGAAGTCGTCGAAGCCGGGCACGACACGCGAGATCGAGTCGCGGACGCGCGCGTAGTCGCTGCCGAACTCCTCCCATGGTGTCTGGTCCTCGGGGCCGAGGGTGCGGCGGGCGAGGTCGCAGAGGATGTCGGTCTCGCTGCGCAGGTGCTCGGACGCCGGGTCCAGCCGCCCCCTGGACGTGTGCACGACGCTCATCGAGTCCTCGACGGTCACGACCTGCTCGCGGCCGCCCGTGCGGTCCCGCTCGGTGCGCCCCAGGCAGGGCAGGATCAGGGACCGCCTGCCGGGCAGGACGTGCGAGCGGTTCAGCTTGGTCGAGACGTGCACCGTGAGCGGCACGTCGCGCAGCGCGGCCTCGGTGACGGCGCTGTCCGGGGTGGCGGCTGCGAAGTTGCCGCCCACCGCCATGAAGACCCGCAGCCTGCCGTCGCGCAGGGCCCGGACCGTGTCGACGACGTCGTACCCGTGGGCGCGCGGCGGCTCGAAGCCGAACTCCGTGCCGAGGGCGTCGAGGAACGCCTCGGTGGGCCGTTCCCAGATCCCCATGGTGCGGTCGCCCTGCACGTTGCTGTGCCCGCGTACCGGACAGGCGCCCGCGCCGGGCCGGCCGACGTTCCCGCGCAGCAGGAGGAAGCTCACGACCTCACGGATGGTCGCCACCGCCTGCTTGTGCTGGGTCAGGCCCATCGCCCAGCAGACGATGATCTTGTCCGCCGCGAGGACGTCGCCCACGAAGTCCTCGATCTCCGACCGGTCCAGGCCGGTGGCCGCGTCGACGTCGGCCCAGTCGAGGCTGCGCCACGCGGCCGCGGCATCGGCGAAGCCGGAGGTGTGCTCGTCGATGAACGCACGGTCGAGCACCCCGGGGTGCCCGGCCGTGCGTGCGTCGTCATCGGCTTCCAGGAGCAGGCGGTTGACCGCCTGGAACAGTGCCAGGTCGCCGGCGAGGCGGACCTGCAGGAACCGGTCGGCGAGCTTGGTGCCCGGTCCGACCACGCCGCGCACCCGCTGCGGGTTCTTGAAGGTCTGCAGCCCGGCCTCGGGCAGCGGGTTGATGGCCACGATCCGCGCGCCGCGGTCCTTGGCCTCCTCGAGCGCGCTGAGCATGCGCGGGTGGTTGGTCCCGGGGTTCTGCCCGACGACGACGATCAGGTCGGCGTGGTCGGTGATGTCCTCCAGCGAGACGCTGCCCTTGCCGATGCCCAGCGTCTCGACCAGGGCGGTGCCCGAGGACTCGTGGCACATGTTCGAGCAGTCCGGCAGGTTGTTCGTGCCGAGCTTGCGCGCCAGCAGCTGGTAGACGAACGCGGCCTCGTTGCTGGTGCGGCCCGACGTGTAGAACGCGGCCTGGTCCGGCGAGTCCAGGCCGCGGAGCTCGGCCGCGACCAGGTCGAGGGCCTCGGCCCAGGACACCGGCCGGTAGTGGTCGGCGCCCTCCTCGCGGAGCATCGGCTCGGTGAGGCGGCCGGACTTGCCCAGCCGGTGGTCGGTCCAGGTCGCCAGCTCGGAGATCGGGTGCTCGGCGAAGAACGCGGCGTCCGCGCGCTTGCGGGTGGACTCCTCGGCGACGGCCTTGGCGCCGTTCTCGCAGAACTCGGCGAGGTGCGGCTTGCCGGGTTCGGGCCACGCGCAGCCGGGGCAGTCGAAGCCGCCGTGCTGGTTGAGCAGGGGGAGCGTGCGCAGTCCGCTCGCGACGCCCGCCTCCCCGAAGACGTGGGCCAGCCCATGGACCACCCCTGGCACCCCCGCAGCAGTGTCCTTGGGTGGCCCGACGCGCAGGCTCTGCTCGGGGGCGTCGGTGCGGGCCTCGTCGCTCACGTCTGTCACGCTGCCGACCCTACGCCGGACTTCACCCCGTGTGGAGTGGACGAACAGATCGGCCGGTGCGGGTGCGAGACTGGCGGCATGGGAGTCGTCACCGACCGACGGCGCGTCGTCCGCGTCCGCGAGGGCGCACGTGCGGAACGTCCGGACACGCTCGCCGTCGAGGAGCCGCTCATGGTCCGGCTGGTCGGACCCGGTCCGGCGCCCGGAAGCACCACGCTGACCGTGACGATGCGTACACCCGGTGACGACTTCGACCTCGTGGCCGGCTGGCTGGTCTCGGAGGGCGCGGTGGCCACGCCGGGCGACATAGTGGCGATGCGGTTGTGCCCGGACGAGGACAACACCGTCGAGGTGGCGCTCGCGCGCGGCGTGGAGCCCCCGCGGCAGCGGGCCTTCGCGACCACGAGCGCGTGCGGCGTCTGCGGGTCGGACACCGTGGTGGAGGTGCGGGCAGGGCTGCGCTGGCCGGTCAGGAGCGACCCGGTCACCGTCGGCTCGGACGTGGTCCTGGCGCTGCCCGACCGGCTGCGCGAGCGCCAGCGTGCCTTCGACCGGACCGGCGGCCTGCACGCGGCAGGCCTGTTCACCGCGGACGGCGAGCCGCTGTACGTGCGCGAGGACGTCGGCCGCCACAACGCCGTCGACAAGGTGGTCGGCGCGGCGCTGCGCGACGGCGCCCTGCCCGCCGCCGGGACGATCCTCCAGGTCAGCGGGCGGGCGTCGTTCGAGCTGGTGCAGAAGGCCGCGCGGGCCGGCATCCCGGTGCTGTCGGCCATCTCGGCGCCGTCAACGCTGGCCGTCGACCTCGCCGACGAGTGCGGCCTGACCCTGCTCGGCTTCGTGCGCGGCGACTCGATGAACGTCTACACGCGGGCGGACCGGGTGGTCTGATCCGCCGGACGGCGGTCCTGCCCGAGCACGCGGACGAGGAACGCCGCCGCGCTGTCCATCGCCCGTGCCGCCGTGGGCTCCGTGGCGTGGTGGTGCTGGAACACGTGCGGGCTGCCCGGGTAGACCTCGAGGGTGACCTCCACGTCCGCTGCGGCGGCGCGGGCGGCGAGGGCCGTGGAGTCGTCGAGCAGCACCTCGTACGTGCCGACCTGAAGCAGGAGCGGCGGCAGGCCGCGCAGGTCGCCCAGCAGCGGGCTCGCGAGCGGAGTGCCGGGGTCGGCGCCCTCCGGGAGGTACTCGTTCGCGTACTCCTGGATGTCGGCGGCGTCGAACACCGGGTCGACGCTCTCCTTGCCGGTGAGGCTCGCGCCGGACAGCGACAGGTCGAACCAGCCGGAGAAGGCGACGGCGCCGGCGGGCAGCGGGAGCCCGGCGTCCCGCGCGGCCAGCAGCGTCGCCAGGGCGAGACCGCCACCCGCCGAGTCGCCCGCGAGAACCACGCGTGCCGGGTCGTTGTCGTCGAGCAGCGCCCGGTAGGCGGCCAGCGCGTCGTCGACGGCCGCGGGGAACAGGTGCTCGGGAGCGAGCCGGTAGTCGAGGGACAGCGCGCGCAGGCCGGCCCGTGCGGCGAGCGCGGCGGTGAGCGGGACGCCGGTGCCCGCGTCGCCGATCACGTAGCCGCCACCGTGCAGGTAGAGCAGCACACCGGCGTCGTCGGCGACCGACGGTACGGCGACGTCCAGCGCGGGGACGCCCCCGAGGGCGGTCTCCGTCACCTGGGTGCCCTCAGGCACCGGCAGCTGGCCGAACGACGCGTAGAAGGTGCGGAGCTCGGCGAGCGACTTCTGGTCCATTGTTCCTCCATGCCCGAAGATAGATTCCATGGAAGCCAAACAAGATTCCCGGGAATCTATTCCCCTGGATGCGGGACTCGCCGGCGCGCGGCTGGTCGACGATCTCGTCCGCGTCGAGGTGCGGCTCTATACCCTGCTCGACGCCCGGCTGCGTGGGCTGCACGGCCACGGGCTGGGCCGGATCGACCTGCTGCGCGTGATCGCGGAGGTTCCCGACTGCCGGGTCTCCGACGTGGTCCGGCGGCTCGGCATCACGGTCGGCGCCGCGAGCAAGGGGGTCGAGCGGCAGGTGCGCGACGGCCTCGTGCACCGCGCCGCCAACCCGGAGGACGGCCGCTCGTCGTTCCTCGCGCTCACACCCGCCGGGCAGCGGATCCTCGACGAGGCGCTGCCGACGCTCGACCAGGAGGCGGCAGCGGTGCTGCGGGGCACGGGGGTGCCCGATGGCGACCTCGCGCACCTCGCGCGGATCCTCGCGGCGGTACGCGGTGCGCTGGAGGACGGCCGCGCGAGGTGAGGCCGGACGGCCCTACCCCGTGAACAGCGGGATGACGCTCCTGATCGTCTGGAAGAGGCCGTAGGCCAGCGGGACGGTCACCACGAGCCAGGTGATGACCAGGCGCGGCACCTGGTTCGACGTCGGCTCCGGGGCCGGTCTTCCGGCCTGCGTCGTGGTCTGCTCCGGCATGGTCACACCTTTCCCTCGGTGAGCGTGTCGGCCCGGCTCGGCGCCTCGTGGAACCGCGCGGCCACGGGGCGGATCAGGATGTTGGCGACGAAGCCGACCGCCAGCACGGCGACCATGGTGAACAGCGCGGGCCGGTAGTCGGCGGCGACCAGCTCGCCGGGGGTCCCCTGGGCGTCGAGGAACCCGTTGATGATCAGCGGGCCGGCGATACCGGCCGCGGACCACGCGGTGAGCAGGCGGCCGTGGATGGCGCCCACCTGGAACGTGCCGAACAGGTCACGCAGGTACGCCGGGACCGTGGCGAAGCCGCCGCCGTAGAACGAGAGGATCACCGCGGCGACGAGCACGAAGATCACCGTTGAGAGGTGCCCGACGGTCGCCAGCAGCAGGTACAGGATCATCCCGACGCCCAGGTACATGACGTAGGTCGGCTTGCGGCCGATGTAGTCCGACGTCGACGACCACACGAAGCGGCCGGCCATGTTGAACAGGGACAGGAACGCGACGAACCCAGCCGCTGTCGTCGGCGCGACGGACGAGGTGCCGCCGTCACGGAAGAAGTCCTGGATCATCGGCGAGGCCTGCTCGAGGATGCCGATGCCCGCCGTCACGTTGCAGAACAGCACCGTCCACAGGAACCAGAACTGCGGGGTCCTGATCGCGTTCGCCGCCGAGACGTTCGCGGCCGACACCATCGGCTTGGCCGCCACCGCACCGGCGTCGAACCCTGCGGGCGCCCAGCCGGGCGGCGGGACCTTCACCGTGAAGACGCCGAGCATCATCACGAGGAAGTACACGATGCCCAGCGTCACGAAGAGCGAGGTGACGGCGCCGCCGGAAGCCACGGAGGTGGGATCGGACGGGTCGTAGCCGCTGTCGTAGAACGCCATGAGCTGGCGCGAGAGCGGCGAGGCGACGAGCGCGCCGCCGCCGAAGCCCATGATCGCCATGCCGGTGGCGAGCCCCGGCCGGTCCGGGAACCACTTGATCAGCGTGGACACGGGCGAGATGTAGCCGATGCCCAGCCCGATGCCGCCGATGAAGCCGTACCCGAGATACACGAGCCACAGCTGCGACGTCGCGATGCCCAGCGCCCCGACGAGGAACCCGGAGGCCCAGAAGCAGGCCGAGGCGAACATCGCGGCCCGGGGACCTGCCCGCTCCACCCACGTTCCCAGCACCGCCGCCGAGAGCCCGAGCATGACGATCGCGATGGAGAAGATGACGCCGATCGCCGTCAGGCTCGACTCGAAGTGCGCGACCAGCGCGTTCTTGTAGACGCTGGTCGCGTACGCCTGGCCGATGCACAGATGGATGGCGAGCGCCGCCGGCGGGATGAGCCACCTGCTGTAGCCGGGCTTGGCCACCGTGTGCTCGCGGTCGAGGAAGGACAACGCCACGAAAGCACCTCCTCGTGCTCGGGGGATCCGGTCGCAGGGGAGTGCGCTTTCACCCGTTCGCTGCGCACGCTACTGGCGGCCGGATGCCCCGGTCAATGGTCAGTGCTGCGGGCTGCGCACCGCCGCGAGGAACAGGGGCAGGCCGGTCTCGGTGTGGGCGATCCGCAGCAGGTAGGGGCGGTCCACGTGCATGGTGACAGCGGGGTCGGTGGGTACGGCGCCGCTCGCCTCCATGGCGATCTCGGTGGTGGCGGCCGCGACCGTACCCGCCTCGTCCAGGCTCAGGTATGCCTGCTGCAACACCTGGCTGACGTAGAGGTCCTCGGTGGTCGTGATGCCGGACAGGTCGGGGGCGTCGTACAGCCCGCCGAGGCCCGCCGCTCTCAGCGCCGGCTCCAGGTCGAGCGTGGGCGGTTCGAGCTCCAGGGACGGCATCGCCAGGTCCACGAGCCGCGGTGACCCGGCGTCGAGCGCGGTGGTGAGAGCGGCCAGGGTCTCGGGCGTGACGTCCGCGGGTTCGGTACCGGCGGGAGGCAGCAGGACATCGGCGTGGAACGCCTCCACATACGGCAGCCGGACGGCGGCCCACCCGTCGCTCTCCGCATACGCGAAGCTCTCCGCTGCGTGCAGCATCTCGGTGGGCTCGGTCCCGGACGGGCCCGTGAAGTCCTTGTCGGCGGTCGAGTACTCCGCGAACGGGGTCTCCCAGCGCGCCGCGAGCAGGATCGCGTTCTGCAGGACCAGGCGCAGCCTCAGGCTGGGCTCGACCGCCGACTTCTCGATCAGGCCACCGGTGTGGTGGTTCACCCAGGAGTCGAGGACCCGCTTGCCTTCCGCGCTGCCCAGATCCGTGCGCTGGACGCCGGCGTCGAACGCCGTGGCGATGCGGTCGAGATAGGCAGGGTCGACCTCGAGCCCGTCGTCCAGCACCGCCTGGTTCGCCAGGTGCAGCATCGGTTTCTCGGGCAGCTCGTCCTCCTGCGCGACACCCGGGTCGCCGTCGTGCTCCGCGAGCGCGCCCTGGAGGGCGTTGTAGGTGGTCGTGCGGTCTGCACCCGAGGTGCCGAGCGCCGCGTCCAGAGCCGCCGCCGTGTCGCCGTCGGCACCCTCGGCGAGCAGCGCCAGGGCGAAGGAGAGCGACGCGGGGGAGACAAGGGCGTTCTCCTCCGGTTCAGTGGTCGCACGCAGCGCGAGCAGCCCCAGCTCCTCGGTGGCGCGGACGGCGTCGGCGCTCGCGGGCGCGTCGGCGACGGCGATCACCGTTCGTTCCGCGTCGGAGCGCTCCAGGCCCTCGTCGGCGGCAGGGCCGCAGGCGGTCAGGGTGAGAGCCGCGGTCGCGGCCATCGCCGCGGTCGCCGTCGTACGGCGGTGGGTGGGGCTGGGTCGCTGCACTGTTCCTCCTGGGGATGGCCGGCGCGGGAGCGCCCGCGGCGAGGTTCTGACCTCTTGTGTGCCGGCCCGCGTGGGGCTTGCAGCGGTTCGTGGAGGGCCGCTCAGGTCGTCATCATGACCCGGCTGTCTGACGCGCCCGGTGGATGCGACAAGTGTCAGTGGCTCCGGGCACAATCTGTCCCGACCTTCTAGGAGTGAGGTAAGGGACAAGTGGCGAGTATCAATCAGCGGATCGCTGAGGAGCTGGGCGTTCGAGAGGGGCAGGTGGCTGCTGCGGTCGACCTGCTCGACGGCGGGGCGACGGTGCCGTTCATCGCCCGCTACCGCAAGGAGGTCACGGGCACGCTCGACGACGCGCAGCTGCGCACGCTCGAGGAGCGGCTGCGGTACCTGCGCGAGCTGGAGGAGCGGCGCGCGGCGATCCTGTCGTCGGTCCAGGAGCAGGGCAAGCTTGACGACGAGCTGCGCGCCCAGATCTTGTCGGCGGAGACCAAGTCGCGCCTGGAGGACATCTACCTCCCGTACAAGCCGAAGCGGCGCACCAAGGCGCAGGTCGCGCGCGAGGCCGGCCTGGAGCCACTCGCCGACGCGCTGCTCGGCGACCCGTCGCTCGACCCGACGGCGGCTGCCGGCCCCTACGTCGACGCCGACAAGGGCGTGGCGGACCCGGCCGCGGCGCTCGACGGCGCCCGCGCGATCCTCGTCGAGCGCATGGGTGAGGACGCCGACCTGATCGGCACCCTGCGCGAGCGGCTCTGGCAGCGCGGCCGCATGCTGTCCACCGTCCGCGACGGCGCACAGGAGAAGGGCGCGAAGTTCTCGGACTACTTCGAGTTCGCCGAGTCGCTGTCCAGCCTGCCCTCGCACCGCGTGCTCGCCCTCTTCCGGGGTGAGAAGGAGGACGTGCTGGACCTGACGATCGAGCCGGAGGAAGGCGTCGAGGCGGGGGTGCCGACGTCCTACGAGGCGACCATCGCGCACCAGTTCGGCATCGCGAACCAGGGCCGCCCTGGCGACCGCTGGCTCGCCGACACCGTGCGCTGGGCCTGGCGCACCAAGATCCTCGTGCACCTCGGCATCGACGTGCGGCTGCGCCTGCGCTCCGAGGCGGAGGAAGGGGCCGTGCGCGTGTTCGCGACGAACCTGCGCGACCTGCTGCTCGCCGCGCCCGCCGGCACGCGGGCCACGATGGGCCTCGACCCCGGCCTGCGCACGGGCGTCAAGGTCGCGGTCGTCGACGCGACGGGCAAGGTCGTGGAGCACGCGACGATCTACCCGCACGCGCCGGCGAACCGCTGGGACGAGTCGCTCGCGACACTCGCCACCCTGGCCAGGAAGCACGACGTCGACCTCGTGGCGATCGGCAACGGGACGGCCTCGCGCGAGACCGAGCGCCTGGCCGCCGACCTCATGAAGAAGGCACCGGAGCTCGGCCTGACCAAGGCCGTCGTCTCGGAGGCTGGGGCCTCCGTGTACTCGGCGTCCGCCTACGCGAGCACGGAGCTGCCCGACCTCGACGTGTCGATCCGGGGTGCCGTGTCCATCGCGCGCCGCCTCCAGGACCCGCTCGCCGAGCTCGTGAAGATCGACCCCAAGTCGATCGGCGTCGGCCAGTACCAGCACGACATCACCGAGACCAAGCTCTCGCGGTCGCTGGACGCGGTGGTCGAGGACTGCGTGAACGGCGTGGGCGTCGACCTCAACACCGCGTCGGTGCCGCTGCTGTCGCGCGTCTCCGGCATCACCTCGACGCTCGCGGAGAACATCGTGGCCTACCGTGACGCCAACGGCCCGTACGCGTCCCGTGCGGCACTCATGAAGGTCCCGCGACTGGGTCCCAAGGCGTTCGAGCAGTGCGCGGGCTTCCTCAAGGTCTCGGGCGGCGACGAGCCGCTGGACGCGTCGTCGGTGCACCCCGAGGCGTACCCGCTGGCACGGCGCATCGTGACGGCGGCGGGCGCCGACGTGCGGGCCCTCATCGGCAACGGGAGCGCGCTGCGCACCCTCAGGCCCACCGACTTCGTCGACGAGACGTTCGGTCTGCCCACGGTGACCGACATCTTCGCCGAGCTGGAGAAGCCGGGCCGAGACCCGCGGCCCGCGTTCGTCACGGCCTCCTTCGCGGACGGCGTCGAGAAGCTCGGCGACCTGGTGCCCGGCATGGTCCTGGAGGGCCAGGTCACCAACGTCGCGGCGTTCGGCGCGTTCGTGGACGTCGGCGTGCACCAGGACGGCCTCGTGCACGTCTCGGCGATGTCCAAGAACTTCGTGAGCGACCCGCGCGAGGTCGTGAAGTCGGGCGACATCGTCAAGGTGAAGGTCATGGACGTCGACCTGCAGCGCAAGCGGATCGCTCTCTCGCTGCGCCTGGACGACGAGATCGGTGCGGCCGGCGGCCGCACCTCCGGTGGCTCCCGCTCCGGCGCGGAGGGTTCGGGCGGGCAGGGCGGCGGTCAGCGCGGCGGACGTCCGGGTGGCGGCGAGGGTCGCGGCCGCAACGGGCGGGGCCAGGGTGGTCCGGGTCAGGGCGGTCAGGGCGGCCAGGGTGGCCGCGGTCGTCCCGCGCCCGCCGACACCGCGATGGCGGACGCGCTGCGCAAGGCCGGGTTGGTCTGACACGTCGAGCCGTCTGGCGATCGGGCCGCCGGGAGGCCACGATGACGGCATGAGCATTCCTGAGGAGACGTTCGACGTCGTCGTGATCGGTGGTGGCCCGGTCGGTGAGAACGCCGCCGACCGGGCCTCGCGCACCGGCCTGTCCGTTGCCCTGGTCGAGTCCGAGCTGGTGGGCGGTGAGTGCTCGTACTGGGCCTGCATGCCGTCCAAGGTGCTGCTGCGGGCGGGCGCGGTGCGCGCCCTGGCCAAGGAGACTCCCGGCCTCCGGGATCCAGGTGCGCCCGACGCCGCTGCCGTCTTCGCCCGGCGCGACGAGATCACGAGCAACTGGGACGACTCCGGTCAGGTCTCCTGGGTCGAGAGCGCAGGTCTGACCCTGGTGCGCGGGCACGGGCGGCTGGTCGGAGAGCGGCTCGTCGAGGTCACGCTGCCGGCAGGCTCCGACAGCGAGGCGCAGGGCGGAGCGGACAGCGGCCTCGGGGAGGCGGAGACGGGAGAACCGCCGGCGAAGCGGCTCCTGCGCGCCCGGCACGCGGTGATCGCCGCGACCGGCAGTGTTCCCGTCCTGCCCGGCACTCCCGGGCTGGCGGAGGCCGCACCCTGGTCGAGCCGCGAGGCGACGGCGGCGGACACCGTCCCCGAGTCGCTGGTGGTCATCGGCGGTGGGGTGGTCGGCGTCGAGATGGCGAACGCGTACGCGGACCTCGGCGCGCGGGTGACGCTGCTGTCGCGCGGCCGGCTGCTGTCCTCGGCCGAGCCGTTCGCCGGCGAGATGGTCGCGGAGTCGTTGACCGCCCTGGGCGTGGACGTCCGCACCGGCGCCGAGGTGGCCTCTGTCGAGCGGCCAGGCGTCGGCGCCGAGGACGGTGCCCCCGGCCCGGTGACCGTCACCCTTGCGGACGGTGCCACGATCACCGCCGCCGAGATCCTCGTCGCGACCGGCCGGGTGCCGCGGACCGCCGACCTGGGTATCGAGAGCGTCGGCCTGGACGAGTCAGGGCTCGGTCGCGGCGGCGCCGTCGTCGTCGACGAGTCGCTGCAGGTCACCGGCGTGCCGGGCGGCTGGCTGTACGCCTGCGGTGATGTGACCGGTCGTGCGCCGACCACGCATCAGGGCAAGTACCAGGCGCGGATCGTCGGTGACGTGGTGGCGGCACGCTACGGCACGGAAGCGGGCGACCGGTCGCCGACGAGCGGTGACCCGGAGCCCGCCGTCGGGCAGGAGGGCAAGGCGTGGTCGCGGTATGCCGCGACCGCCGACCACAGCGCGCGCGTCCAGGTCGTGTTCACGCGGCCGCAGGTCTCGTGGGTGGGACCGACAGAACGCGAGGCGCGCGCGGCGGGCATCCCCGTGGAGGCCGTGTCGTACGACCTGGCCTGGGTGGCCGGCGCGAGCGTGGAGTCGCCCGGCTACAAGGGGCGCGCGCAGGTGCTCGTCGACACGCAGCGGCGGGTCCTGGTGGGCGCCACCTTCGTGGGGCCCGACGCCGGGGAGATGCTCCACGCCGCGACGATCGCCGTCGTCGGCGAGGTGCCGCTCGACCGCCTCTGGCACGCGGTGCCGGCCTACCCGACGGTCAGCGAGGTCTGGCTCCGTTTCCTGGAGTCCTACGGCCTGTAACAAGACGTTGAGTGCTGGATATTTGCGCTGAAACGACGATCAGAAGCGCAAATATCCAGCACTCAACGGTTGGTCACGCGTTTGGGGTCAGGGAGCCGTCCGAGCTGAAGACCAGGCCCAGGGTGACCTCGCCCTGCTGGAGTGCGCTCTTGGTCAGCGGGCCGCCGGCGTCGAGCGAGCGGAACTCCGCGAACTGAAGGCCGTAGGTCTCCTCGAGGCCCGGCTGGCAGAACGGGCGCTCGGTGCACTCCGGCGGGCCGCCGAGCACGAGGCCGCCACAGGCCTCGGCGAGCTCGCTGAGCGACGTGACGCCGTGCTCGTCCGCGAACGCCTTGGTCACGGCGAACGCGTTCTGGTCCTGCGCGGGGGAGGGCTGGCCGAACACGAGGCCGACCTCCTCGCCGAGCCCGGTGAGCGCCTCGACGGTCGCGTCCAGGTCGCTGCTGGCCACCGCCTCGGCGTCGGCCCCGTTGACGTCCTTGTTGATGAACTCCGTGAGCGTGCCCACGTACTCGGGGATGATCTGGACCTGCTTGCCGTCCTCCAGTGCGGGGAGGTAGGTCTCGCGGTTGCCGATTGTGGTGACCTCGGCCTCGTACCCGGCGGCGTTCAGCACCGTCGCGTAGATGGTGCCGAGCGTGGCGCTCTCCGCGAAGTCGGCGGCACCGATCACGATCTTGCCGCTGCCGCTCTGCTCGGGGGCGTCGAGGCCGGCGTCGGCCACGAACTCCTCCGCGACCTCCTTCGAGGTGCGGCGGTCGACGTCCACCGCCTTGTTCAGGCTGATGAGGGTGTCGGTGTCGAGCGCCGCCGAGACCGAGTCGAGGAGCGGCACGAGGGTGTCGTCACCCTCGACGGCCGCTGCGTTGACCGCAGGGATGATGTTGTCCACTGTCTGCAGCTGCTTGTCGTCGTCGAGCACCACCAGCTCGTCGCCGGGGACCGCCTCGCAGGCCGCGACGTTGCTGCCGCCCGTCGGGGTGCTGCCGCCGCCGCCTCCGGCGGATCCCGGCTCGCCGCAGGCGGTGAGGAAGGTGAGGCTGACGACGGCGACCGCCGCGCCGAGCGCCCGGGGCAGGGATAGATGCGTGCGGGGGAACTTCATCGATGTCTCCGAACCTGGGTGACGTACAACTGTTCTACGGCTTCGATCGATCCCATTCGACCCCGGCCGGCCGACTATGGCAAGGGGTAAACGCGCTCGTGAGAATGTCGTTACATCGCCCGGTTCGCCCCGGCCCGTGCGGCCGCGTCGGTGTTGCGCGAGCGGGCGCCGACCGAGCCCGACAGGAGCACCGCACGCCGCCGGGTGAAGAACCGTCCGAGCCCTGCCGCCAGTGCGTTGCGCCGGCCCGAGACGATGCTCGGTCGACCGTTTCCGCGGTCCAGCGTGCGCAGGCCCGTCTCGACGACCTGCTCGGGTGTCTGGTAGCTGCCGTTATAGGTGCCGCCGGGCAGGTCGTCGAAGAACTCGGTGCGGGTCAGCCCGGGGGCGAGGGACAGGACGCGGAGGCCGCTCGACCGTGACTCGAACCAGAGCGCCTCCGTGAAGCTCAGGACGAAGGCCTTGCACGCGGCGTAGACGGCCATGCCGGGCGAGGGCGCGTACGCGGCGAGGCTCGCGACGTTGACCAGGATCCCGCGGCCCTCCCGCCTCAGCGGCTCGATGAAGGCGCGCGAGATGTCGACGAGGTTCGCGACGTCGACGGCGATCTCGTCCTGCAGCCGGTCCGGGTCCTCCTCGTGGAACGGCCCGTCGGTGCCGAAGCCGGCGTTGTTGACGAGCCCGGTCACGGTGAGGCCGCGGGCCGCCACCTCGCCGGCGAGGACCTGCCCGGCGCCGCGCCGGCTGAGGTCGAGGGGGATCGGGGTTGCGCGTACGCCGTGCTCGCGTTCGAGCTCGTTCGCGAGCTCCTGCAGCCGGTCGAGGCGGCGGGCGACCAGGACCACGTCGGAGCCGCGCCTCGCGAGGGCTCGTGCGAAGGCGGCGCCGATCCCGGAGCTGGCGCCGGTGACGATCGTGGTCTGTGCGGTGAAGTCGATGCGAGTCATGCCTGCACCGTACGCAGGTTGTTGCACCAAGTGCAAGTGCTCGCACCGTGGGTAGGATCTGGTCCATGGACTCGACGCCTGACACCCCGACCCTGCGTGAGCGAACGCGCCGGGCAGTCCACGCCGAGATCACGGACACGGCGCTGCGCCTGTTCGCCGAACAGGGCTTCGACGCGACCACCGTCGACCAGATCGCAGCCGCGGCCGGTATCTCCAGGCGGTCGTTCTTCCACTACTTCGGGAGCAAGGAGGACGTGGTCATGGGCGACCTCGACGCGCTCGGCCGGCGGGTACGCGATGCGCTCGAGGCACGTCCGGCGACCGAGGGTGCGTGGGAGGCCCTTCGCGCAGCGCTCAAGACCCTGCGAGGCCCCGAGACCGACGCCGTGACCCAGCTCCAGATCGCGACCATGTACGCCGACGCGCCATCGCTCCGCGCGAAGCACCTCGAGAAGCATCTGCGCTGGCAGGAGCTGTTCGCCCCCGACATCGAGCGGCGGCTCGGCATCACCCCCGGTGCCACGGCGGACCCGCGCGCCCGCGCGATCATCGCCGCAGCGCTCGCCTGCCTCGACATCGCCGTCGACGCGTGGCGCGAGTCGGGCGGTGCGGGGGACCCCGTGGAGCTGTTCGACGCGGCGGTCGCCGCGGTCCGGGCCTAGCCCGCGCTCGGGCCTGGCCCGCGCTCGGGCCTGGCCCGCGCTCGGGCCTGGCCCGCGCTCGGGCCTGGCCCGCGCTCCGACCTAGCGCGCGCTCGCGCGCAGCGGGGCCGGCGTGGCCAGGCGCTGCCCGATGGCCAGCACCATGTCGATCGCGAGGCAGAGCGCGGCCACCACGACGCCGCCCGCGAGCACCTCGCCGTACCGCTGGGTGCCCATGCCGAGCGCGATGATCTGGCCCAGCCCGCCCCCGCCGACGAGAGCCGCGAGCGGGATGGTCGCGACCACCTGGACGATGGTGGTGCGCAGCCCGGCGGCGACGAGAGTGGTGGCGAGCGGCAGCTCGACCTGCAGCAGGATGCGCCCGTCGCTCATCCCCATACCCCGTGCCGCGTCACGGGCGTCGGGGTCGGCGCCGCGCACTCCCTCGTACGTGTTCACCAGCAGCACGGGCACGGCGAAGAACGCGGCGGCGATGACGGTCGCGGTGTTGCCGAACAGCCCGCCCGCGGCGAGCAGCAGGATGATGCCGAGCGTCGGCATCGCCCGGGAGGCGTTGGTGAGCCAGACGACGAGGCCGGCTCCCCGCCCGCTGTGCCCGAGCCACGCGCCGACCGGGATCGCGACCGCGGACGCCGCCGCGACGGCGACGGCGGTCATCGCCAGGTGCTCCCCGGTCAGCTCGAGCACGCCGCCGGGCTCGGTCCAGGTCAGGGGGTCGTTGAGCCACACGAGGGCTTCGTCGACGACGCCGGTGGGGGCGCTCATGAGGTCCTCCTGCGCAGCCAGGGGGTCACGGCTCTGCCGGCCGCCCACAGGGCGAGGTCCAGCACGAGGGCGAGCAGGATCGTCGCCAGCGTGGCGGTCATGATCTCGGCCCGGTAGGAGTTGTTGCGGAAGCCCTGGAACATGATCTGCCCCAGCCCGCCGTACCCGACCACGACGCCGACGGTCACCAGCGCGACGCTGGAGACCGTGGCCAGCCGCAGACCGGCGATGATGCTCGGCAGGGCGCTCGGCATGGCCACCTGGACGAGCAGCCTGCCGGACCCGTAGCCCAGACCACGGGCGGCGTCGAGGACGGCGGGGTCGACGGTGGCGAGGCCGGCCACGGTGTTGCGCAGGATGATGAGCAGCGCGTAGACGACCAGGCCCACCAGGACGGGCGGCCGGCCGATCCCGAGCACGGGCGCCAGGATCGCGAACAGCGCGAGGGACGGCACCGTGTACAGGACGGCCGCCGTGCCGACGACCGGCCCGGACAGCCAGCGGAACCGGGAGACCAGCACCCCCAGGGGGATGGCGATGGCCGCGGAGATCGCGACGGCCTCGATCGTGAGCCCCGCGTGCTCGAGCGTGCGTTCCCAGAGGACGGGCGCGTTGTCGACCACGTAGGACCAGGAGAACCACGGGTTGCCGGGCATGTCTTAGAACCTACCGCGTGCGACCCGGTAGGTTCTCAGACATGGCTGCCCGCACCGTGATCGAGCTGGATTCCGTCCGCAAGGCCTACGGGGACGGCACCGTCGCCGTGGAAGGACTGAGCCTCGCCGTGCGCGAGCACGAGGTGCTCGCGCTGGTCGGCCCGTCGGGCTGCGGCAAGTCCACCACGCTGCGCATGGTGAACCGCCTCGTGGAGCCGACGTCGGGCAGGATCCTGCTCGACGGCGAGGACGTCACCACCGCCGACCCCGTGGCGCTGCGGCGCCGCATCGGCTACGTGATCCAGAACGTCGGGCTGTTCCCGCACCGCACGGTCGAGGCGAACATCGCGACGGTGCCCGGGCTGCTCGGCTGGGACCGCAGGCGCACGCGGGCGCGCGTCGCCGAGCTGCTCGACCTGGTGGGCCTGCCCGCCGCGACCTACGCGAAGCGGTACCCCCACGAGCTGTCCGGCGGCGAGCGGCAGCGCATCGGCGTGGCCCGGGCGCTCGCCACCGACCCGCCGGTGCTGCTGATGGACGAGCCCTTCGGCGCCGTCGACCCGGAGTTCCGGCGGCACCTGCAGGCGGAGTTCCAGCGCATCCAGCGCGAGACCGGGACCACCGTGATCCTCGTGACGCACGACATCGACGAGGCGGCGCGCCTCGGCGACCGGATCGCCGTGCTGTCCCGCGGCGGCAAGCTCGAGCAGGTCGCGAGCCCGCTCGCTGTGCTGGCCCACCCGGCGTCCGACCGGGTACGGGACTTCACCGGCGAGGGCGCCGCCTCCCGCATGCTCGCCCTCGCGAGCGTGGAGCCCGCGGACCTGGAGGGCGCCGAGCGGATCGTCGAGCCCGCGCCGGCGCCCGTCCGGCTGGGGGCGCGCCTGACCGACGCGTTCGAGGCGGTCGCGGCCCTGCCGAGTTCGGCGATGGGCCGGGTGCCGGTCGTGGACCACGCGGACGACGTCGTCGGCTCGCTCACCGCCGACGGCATCCTCGGCGCGCTGCGCCGGGCCGCGGACGCTGCGGGAGCCGACACGGGCGTCCCGGACACCGAGGACGACGTCCCCGAGGACACGCCCCGCCGCGAGCCCGCAGTGTGACCGACGCCGCTCGGTCCGTGACGCCCGGCGCGGGACCCGGCCTGACCCGTCCCGATAGTCTCGGGGCGTGACCAACGCCCGCGTAGCCCTCGCGACCTGCTCCCAGCTGCCCGACCTCGACACGGACGACGTGCCGCTGATCGCCGCCCTGGCGCAGCGCGGCGTGACCGCCGAACCCGCCGTGTGGGACGACCCCGCCGTGGACTGGTCCGCCTACGACCTCGTGCTGGTCCGCTCCACCTGGGACTACTCGCCGCGCCACGACGAGTTCCTCGCGTGGGCGCGCTCGCTGCCCAAGGTGGCCAACTCCGTCGACGTCATCGAGTGGAACACCGACAAGCGCTACCTCCGGGTGCTCGAGGCCGCCGGGATCCCCGTGATCCCCACGATCTGGCTCGACCCCGCGCGGCACCTGTCCAAGCGCGCCGTGCACACCCGCATGCCCGCGTTCGGCGACTTCGTGGTCAAGCCCGTCGTCAGCGCCGGCGCCAAGAACACCGGCCGCTACCAGCCCGTGTCCGCGCAGTCGCGTGCCAAGGCCATCGCGCACGCCGTCCGCCTGCTCGACGACGGCCGCTGGGTGATGATCCAGCCCTACGTCACCTCGGTCGACACCGCCGGCGAGACCTGCCTGATCTTCATCGACGGCGAGCTCACCCACGCCGTCCGCAAGAACGCGCTGCTCACCGGCCCCGCCGAGGACACCAGCGAGCTGTACGCGGAGGAGGAGAAGGAAGCGTTCGAGGCCACGCCCGCCCAGATCGACGTGGCCCAGCGGGCGCTCGCCGTGGCCAGGGAGGCCACCGGCGCGGAGTTCACCTATGCGCGCGTCGACCTGGTCTCGGGCGACGACGGCGTCCCGATGGTGATCGAGCTGGAGCTCACCGAGCCGTCGCTCTGGATGAAGTACGGCACGGGCGTCGAGGAGAAGCTCGCCGACGCCGTGGTGAAGCTGCTGGGCTGAGTGCAGGGCGCCGGCGGAGTCCGGCTACGACGAAGGGCCCCTCACCGGAGTGAGGGGCCCTTCGTATGGGGTGAGCGACGGGACTTGAACCCGCGGCCCTCGCGACCACAACGCGATGCTCTACCAGCTGAGCTACGCCCACCATGCTCGCCGATCCTGGACCGGCGACCGTCGAAAAGCATACATGGTCACCAGCCCCGGACCGAACTGAAAACTATCGCGTGAGCGGCTTCGTGACGGACGTCTCTGCGATGCGCTGTGCCGCGGCGCGCGCGGTCGCCGTGTCCGGGCCGGGGTGGGCGGGGAACAGGACCTCGCGGTAGTAGCGCAGCTCGTCGATCGACTCGAGGATGTCGGCGAGCGCACGGTGCCCGCCGTCCTTCTTCGGGGAGGCGAAGTAGACGCGCGGGTACCAGCGGCGGGCCAGCTCCTTGATCGACGACACGTCGACGATCCGGTAGTGCAGATGCGCCACGAGCTCGGGCATGTGGAGGTCGAGGAACGTCTTGTCCGTGCCGACCGAGTTGCCGGCCAACGGCGCCTTGCGTGGCTCCGGTACCCACTCGCGGACGTAGGCGAGGATCTGCGCCTGCGCCTCCTCGAGAGTCAGCCCCTCGTCCAGCTCGTCGAGCAGGCCGGACGTGGTGTGCATGGTGCGAACGAAGTCGTTCATCTGTGCCAGCGCCTCGGCCGGAGGCTTGACGAGGACATCGACACCGGTGCCCAGGACGTTGAGGTCGGAGTCGGTGACGATCGCGGCGACCTCGACGAGCGCGTCGGCGCGCAGGTCCAGGCCGGTCATCTCGCAGTCGATCCAGACGATGCGCTCGTTGGGGTTGGGAAGGCTCACGCCGCTCAGCCTATTGCGTCCGGAGCAGGGGAGTTACGCGGTGGGTGGTCAAGGCGGGACAGTCCGGGCAAACGGAAGGCCCTCCCGCAGACCGACCGAGTGGTCGTCCGAGGAAGGGCCAGGAAGTTCGGCGACGGCGCCTGTGCGCCGGGACCGGTCAGATCAGGCGGAGTCGCTTGGTGCGCTTGGCGGTGCGGCGTTCGGGACGCTCGCGGAGCGCGCGCGCCTGAGCTCCGGCGACCTCCGCGCGGCGGGCGATCTCGGCGACCTGTGCGCGGCCGATGTCGTACGCGGTCTGGGCATGCATGTGTCTGGTCCTTCCAGGGGTGGGGAGAGGGTGACGGTGCGGTGGGGTGTACCGGCCGGGTCGCGGCTCGGCGCCTCGCACTGTTTCCGTCGTGTTACATCATCCCTGATCCCGGAAATCCCGCGCAAGCCGGACAGGGGTGACGTGCGGCACCCTTCCGCAGGTCAGGGCGTTGCGCACGCCCGCAGAGGGGTCGTGTCCGGGGCGATCAGCTGTCGTACTACGCCGAAGCAGAGCGGGTGCCGTGCACGCGCTCTGCTTCGGGGTGTGGAGGGGCGCCGGGTGTCGGGTGGGACCCGGCCGGCGCCACGGGGGTCATGCCGACCGCACGCGCAGGGCGGGAACCCGTACGCGGCTGTTGGTGCGTGCGGCGCCGGCCTCGGCCGTGCGTCGCTTCTGCTCCAGGCGGAGCGTTCGTGAACGCCGGTTCTCGTCGGCGTCGCGGAGGCGGTCCCGGTGAAGGGTGAGCGCCAGGTCGTACTCGGTATGCACGTGAGTGCCTTTCGTGACGCTGGATGTGCCGGTCTCCCGACATGGGTCTGGCCGGACCCTTTCCACCGCCCGGTATGGGACCGGACGGACGTCACCGCGGTGTGCCCTGAGCCTCCCAGGTGACACCCGGTCGGCGCACGGCTTTTTATCCGGGCAGGTCAGAGACCCGCGTCACAGGGCGACCCGGGCCTCCGCCAAGACCTGTCAGGCCTCGCCCGGGAGCGCCTTGCGGATGACCAGCCGCGTCCAGGCCCCGATGTAGACCCGGTCGCTCTCCTCGATCTCCCGGCGGACGCCCTGCGTCAGCGGGACGTCGGGCAGGGGGTCGCCGGTGGCTGCGACGAACGTGCCGTTCGACGACCCCAGGTCCTCCACCCACCAGCGCATCCCGTCGGTGGTGAGCTGGCAGTGGCGCCGGGACACTCCCGGGTCGCTCCCGCAGTCGACGTCGGGCCGGATCCCGCGGGACTGCGACGGCCGCCCCACGAGGAGGCTGCGCTGCCGCAGCGTGACGAGGCCCGGCAGGCCCGCCGACGGCATCGGGTCCTCGGGCTGCTCGTGCGCGTACCAGTCGGGATCGACCCAGATCTCCGCGACCCAGGTGTCGTCGCCCGGTACCGGCGGCGCGCTGAGCCCGCCGCCCGTGCCGGGCGACGGCGCGGGCGCACCGGCCGACGGCGGCGGTGTGGCCTGCGCCGGCGGGCTCGGCTGCTGCGGCGCGCTCAGGCCGCCCAGGTCCAGGGCGGACGTCGGAGGCGGCGGCGGAGCCGTCGTGCCGGTCGTGAAGTCGTACCCGCAGTTCTCGCAGAACAGCGAGCCGGAGGGGGACAGCTCACCGCAGTTGGGGCAGGTCACGGGGCCGCCGCCGGCCGGGGACCCGGCGGACGAGGCCTCGGCCGCCCCGGTCTCGGCAGGCTCGACCGCCGAAGACCCCGCGGGGATCGGCGTACCGCACACGTCGCAGTAGTCCGTGGACTGGCTGGTGTGGCCCTCCGGGCAGACGACCGTCATGCGCGCCGTACCCGGGTCGTCTTGGTGGAGGCGGTGTCGAGTGCCATCTCGTCCAGCTTGGCGGAGTTCCGCTTCAGGCGCACGGTACCCGCCTCCTCGTCGTCCACCTCCACGATCTTCCGCAGGCGCGAGGTCGCGTCGTCGTTGCCGGTCTCGGCGGCGAGCTGGACGGCACGGCCGAGCTTCACGGTCGCCGTCGCCTCGTCGCCGGCGGCCTTGGCGGCCAGGCCCTCCTGGATGGCCGAGGCGAGCTCCGCCTGGCCCGTGTAGTGCGCCACCTCGGGGCTGATCCGGGCCGTCAGCGTGGAGTCGTCCGACCACTTGGCCTTGACCAGGCCCGACGCCGTCACCTCGTCACCGACGGCGACCTGCACGCGCGCCGCGAGCTGTTCGGAGCCCACGGGCTTCGCCGGCACACGGACCGCCACGTGGTACTCGCGGGTCTCGTCGGCCCACGCGCCGGTGGGGTACGCACTGGTCAGGGCGTTGACCTGGGTACGGCGGCCGGTGAGGTCGTCCACCTCCGGCGCCACCTGCCTGACGAACAGGACCTCGGAACCCTGGGGCGCCCACACCCGCAGGTCCACGGCGGCGACACCGCGGGCCATGGACTTGCGCACGAGGGCGGAGAAGTCCTCCGCGATGTCCTCCGGCCTGGCGATGAGGTCGACGGTACCGAGCAGCGCCGTCGAGATCTTGCGCAGCTCCTCCACCACCCAGCGGTCGCCGACGCCGCGGGCGTCGCACTGGAAGTGCCCGGTGACGTCGGCGATCATCCGGTCCAGGTGCATGGTCGGCTCGGACTCGTTCTTGCCGTCGGTCAGCAGGATCAGGTGCTTCTGGGCCGCGGGGGCGGTGGCGAAGAGGTCGTCGGCGAGGCGCAGCCAGGAGGAGATGGCGGTGCCGCCGCTCGCCGACATGGTCGAGATGGCGCGCTTGGCCTCGTTGCGGGCGGCGGGCTCCATGGCCACCATGGGCACACGCGCGTTGGGGTAGGGGAAGATCCGGGTCGCCACGTGGGAGCCGCCGATGATGGCGAACAGGGTGCCGTCGGGAATCTGGTCCACCGCCACCGCCGCCGCGTACTTGGCGGCCTCCATGTTGCGGCCCTGCATGGACCCGGAGGTGTCGACGGCGACGATCTCGGCGACGCCGCCCGGTCCGCCGGCGCTCACCCCGCCGCCCCCGCCGGCACCCGTGCACGTCACGGACACGACAGCGTGCACGTCGGTGGCGCCGTCGGACAGGAACTCGTTCTGGAAGACCTCGGCGGAGAACTCGGCCACGGTGGCTCCTCTCGGGTAACGGCAGGCTATCGCTGCTCGGTGACAGTGGGGGAGACGCGGGCGAGCGCCGCGGTGATGTTGTCCCGCCCACCCTGTGCGTTGGCCCAGCGCACGAGCGCCGCGGCCGTGGAGTGCGGGTCGCCGGAGGTGGCGAACCGGCGCACGAGCTCGTCCATCTCGTGCGCGTCGGAGCAGTAGTTCCAGAGCCCGTCGGAGCAGACGAGCAGCCAGCCCGGCCCGGACGGGACGGTCGCGGCGCAGCGGGCGTCCGTGTCCGGGGCGTCGGGGCCCAGCCACCGCGTGATCGCGTGCGCCTGGGGCGACGTCTCGGCCTGGGACCGCGGCACGCCGGCCGCGATCATCTCCTGGGCCCACGAGTCGTCGACGCTGAGCTGTTCCGGCCGGCCGGCGTCCGGCAGCCAGTACACGCGGGAGTCGCCGAGCCAGCCCGCGACGATCAGGCCCTCGTCCACCACCGCGGCCGCGAAGGTGCACGACGGCGGGTCGTCCGCCGCGTTCTTCCCCTTCGTCGCGGCGAGCTGTTCGGCGGCGCCCCGCACCGCCTGGCCCGCCGCCCGGGAGGCGGCGACCATCGCGTCGGTCCAGCCCGCGATGCGCCTGCTGGTCGCGCCGACCACCGAGCTGGCCCCCTCGGGGCCGTAGGCCACCAGGACGTCCCGCGCGGCGCGGCTCGCGGCGAGCGAGGCGACGTCGGAGTCGGGTGCGCTGGACACGCCGTCGCACACCACGAGGGCCGCGAAGGTTCCGCTCGTGGCGAGGGCCATCGCGTCCTCGTTGCGGGGGTGCCGCACACCGCGGTCGCAGACGCCGGCCACCCACTCGGCAGGGCGTTCCTCGAAGTGGTCGCGCTCCGACTGGCCGGGCGTACCGCAGTCGGCGCAGTACCCGTCCGGGGCGATGGTGCCGCCGCAGGCGCCGCAGGTCCGGCGGCCGGAGGCATCGCCGGTCGCCGGGTCGGGGTCCACCACGGTGGGTGCCACGTCGAGGGTCACCTCGGAGGGGACGCTCGCGGCGGAGCCGCGCAGCGGCGTGCCGCAGTTCTCGCAGAACCTGGCGCGGGGCGCCGCGTTCTCTCCGCAGCGGGGACAGCGGACGAGGCTATTGTCGTCGGCACTCATGTCTGGGAAGGTCTCCTTGCCTCGTCAGCTGGCTTCAGTTCGGTCGACCGCTCAACGCATGGTCCACCGCCGTACGGAGTTTGCCCGGTCGACGAGGTCCACGCGCCTCAGGCGGTCGTCGGTGAGGTGGGCGAGCGTGCGCAGGGCGAGCTCGAGCCGGTCCCGCAGCTCCGGCTCCGTGGCCTCGGCGCCGGCTATCCGCACGCTCGGGTCCGGCCCCTCCTGGGTGACCAGGTCGAGCGCGCCCGCGAGGGCGTCGACGGTGACCTCGGCCCTGGGGCGGTCGGGGACGTGGGCGCCGTCGAGCCCGGCGACGGCGTCGGACAGGTCGAGCAGGGTGCGCCGTGCGTCGACGAGGAGCCGGGCCCGCCGCAGGCGCGCGTCGGGGAAGGACCCACGGCTGGGGCTCACCAGGTCGAGCGCGCGCAGGGCGCCGTCGAGGTCGCCGCCCCCCGCCCGCACCCGGGCGAGGCCGAAGGCGGCGGCGCCCGTGTAGTTCGAGTCGGCTCGCGCGATGGTGCCGTAGAGCTGCTCGGCGACGCCGGGCTCGCCGGAGACCTCGCAGGCGGTGGCGAGCGCGAGCTTGGGCGCCGGCTCGCCGGGCACCTGCCCGTATACGGCGTTGAACGACGCGCGGGCGGCTGCCGGGTTGCCCGCCGAGAGGTGGCCGAGGCCCTCCATCCAGGCGGCGCGCCACTCCCACGGGTCGTGCTCGAGGATCTGCGCGACCGTCTCGCGCAGGCGGTCCAGGTCGCCGGCCTCGATCGCGGCCCGCGCCAGGGCGAGCCGTACCTCGACGGTGGCCTCGGCCGCGCCGGAGAGCGCGACCATCCGGGCCGTCGGGTCGGTAACGTTCACGCCGGACAGCCAGGACGCCATCGGGTCCGTCGAGTCGACCTTGAGCACCGGCAGCTCGTCCCAGCCCAGCGCGTCGTCGGCGCCGTCGAGCGGCGGCACGCCGAACAGGACCGACTCGGCGGACGTCGTCGCGGTGTACCCGGGGCCCTTGTCGGTGGCGACCACCTCGCGGAGCACGCCGAGGAGCTGGACGCGGGCCTCGTCGACCCCGCCGAACCGGTCGGCGGGGTTCGGCGCGCACGCCTTGGCCAGCCAGCGGTAGAACGAGTCGTACTTCTGGAAGACCGGCGTCTCGGACACCGGCGGGAACGACGCCTGGTACACGGTCGTGTTGCCGCGGAAGTCCAGCACCAGGGAGGCCAGCGTGCGGCCCAGCGTGAAGATGTCGGAGGCCACCGACGGCCCGATCTCGGGCACCTCGGGCGCCTGGTAGCCGACGGTGCCGTAGATCGCGGACGTCAGGTCGTTGATGCGGCGCACGCCGCCCATGTCGATCAGCTTGACGCCGTCGCCCTGGGCGATGATGTTGTCCGGCTTGAAGTCGCAGTACAGCAGCTCGTGGTCGTGCAGATAGCTGAAGGCGGGCAGCACCTCGAGGATGTACGCGATGGCCTGGTCGACGGGCAGCGGCCGGGCCTGCCCGCCGCCCTGTTCGCGGCGCTCCTTGAGCACGTCCTTGAGCGACTTGCCGCCCACGAACTCCATGACCGTGTAGCCGAGGCCCTCGTGCAGCACGAAGTTGAAGATCTCGACGATGAGCGGGTGCTCGACCTCGGCGAGGAACTGGCGCTCCGCGACCGCCGCCTCGTACGCCTCGCGGTCACCCGCGTTGAGCAGACCCTTGAGCACCACCCAGCGGCCGCTGACGTTGCGGTCGCGGGCCAGGTAGATCCAGCCGAGGCCGCCGTGCGCGAGGCAGCCCACCACCTCGTACTGGCCGGCGAGGAGGTCGCCGGCCTTGAGCGCCGGCGCGAAGTCGTACCGCGCGCCGCAGTGTCCGCAGAACCCGGCGATGCGGCCGGGCACGCCGTCGCGGGCGCGTCCGACCGGCTGGCCGCACGTGGGGCAGAAGCGCTTGTTCTCCGCGAGCTCCGGCGTGGCCATCACGGCCTGCAGCGGGTCGGCGACCGGGGTGTGCGGCACGGTGGTCAGGCCGGCGCCCAGCCGGTGCCCGCGCAGCCGGGTCGACCCGGTGCCCACCCGGCGGGTCTGGTACGTGCCTGACGACGCCGCACGCGCCGAGCCCAGCGCCGTCGACGCGAGGCGGGACGAGCTGGTGCGGCCGGTCGACGGCTGGCCCATCGAGTCCGGGCCAGCGCCCGATCCAGAGGCGCGGACGGTCGACGCGTCCTGGTCCCCGCTGGTCCACGACGCCGCGACCTCGGCGAGCGCGTCGCCGGCGGGGTTGCCCCCGGCGGGCGCGCCGCACACGTTGCAGTAGCCGTCCTCGATGGTGCCGGTGCAGCCGGGCTCGGCGCAGGCCTGTGTCGTCATCGGTGTCCCTCCGGGAGATCACGCACTAGCGTCTCGAGCTGCTCGGTGAAGTGCCGTGCCAGGGCCAGGTCGCAGGGTGTCGCGTCCAGGGCCTCACGTGCCTCGTCCTCGCCGGCCTTCACGGTCGACGACGCCGCCCGCCCGTTGCCCTGGGCTTTTGTCATGAGCTGCTTAACGCGGTAGCGCAGCTCGGCGCGTTCGCGCAGGGGCGCGGTGTAGGCGTCCTCCACCCTCGCCATCGCCCGTTCGACGGCGCCCAGCCGCTGGACGTACGTCTTGAGCTGGTCGGGTTCCGTCGGGACCTCGCCGAGCCGGGCCACGTCCGGGATCGCGAGCCGCGGCGGGTCGGCGATCTCCCGGCGGCAGCGTTCGGCGACCTGGTTGAGCACGGGCGCCCGGTCGGCCAGGGTGGTGCGCAGCGCGACGGCGCGGTCCCGGTCCTTGGCGAGCGACCGGCGCCGCGCCGTCGCGACGATGAGGTCGCGCTCGGTGCGCGCCGCCTCGTCCTCGAGCGCCGCGAGCGGCCCCGTGATGTCGGCGCCGCGGGCGGCGTCGGACCTGAGGCGGGCGAGCCGGTCGCGCAGGCGGGCCACCACCGCGTCGTCCTCGGTGTCGGCAGAGGCGAGCGCGGCGTCCTCGGCCCGGACGAGGCCTGCGGCCAGGGAGCGCAGGCGGGCGGTGACGTCGGCGGCGTGCGGGTCGAAGAAGAGCCGGGCCGCGAGCTGGTCGGCCTGGGCGTCGCACAGGCGCGCGGCGTCGACCAGGGAGAGCAGCGAGGTCGCCGGGTCGCCGCCCAGCCGGCCCCAGATGAGCTGGGACATGCGCTCGCGCGCGACGGCGTCCGCGCGGCCGGAGTCCCACACCGTGACCAGCTCGTCGGTGCGCGTGCGCACCGCCTGCCACAGCGTCAGCGCCAGCACGACGTCGGCCGTGACGCCCTCCGTGCCCGACTGGCGCGCCGCGGAGTCGAGCCGGTCGAGGTCGGCGCGTCGCGCGTCGAGCCAGGCCTGGAGGTCCGACAGGTAGGTCAGGAGGTCAGTGGGTTCCGCGGCGACCCCCAGGGCGCCGGGTGGCGCCGGCGCGCGCTGGGTCCTGCTCACGGTGTCCGTCCGTAGACCGGGTCAGGGGCGGCGGGCGCGGGCCCGAGCGCATCGCCCAGCCAGCGGTCGTAGGACTCCTCCCACTGCCCGCCGGCGACCATGTCCTCCAGCACGCCGTTGACGAACCGCACCATGTCCGGCTGGTCGGCGGGGATGCCGACGCCGTACGGCTCGTCGCTCACGGCGTCGCCGACGACCTTCGCGTACGGGTCCTGCGCGGCGAAGCCGGCCAGGACGGTGTCGTCGCCGGTGATGGCGTCCACCTCACCCTGCTGGAACAGGACGAGACACGTGGTGTGGGTCGCGGCGGGCACCGCCTCGACGCCCTCCCACTCGCCGAGCCGTTCCAGGGTGGTGGTGCCCTCGGGTGCGCACACCCGCTGCCCCTCGAGGTCGTCGATGCCCGCGACCTTCGACGTCGAGGGCACCAGGAGCTTCTGGCCCGCGTGGTAGTACTCCGCCGAGAACGCGATGTTCTCCCAGCGGTCGCAGTTGATGGTGAAGGCGCGCGTCACGACGTCGACCGCGTGCTCGGCCAGCACGGTCTCGCGGTCGCCCGACGTGATCACGCGGAACTCGATCTTGTCCGGGTCGCCCAGGATCGCGTCGGCGATCTGCCGGGCCACGTCGATGTCGAAGCCCTCGATGTCGCCGGTGAACGGGTTGCGCGAACCCATGAGCAGGGTGTCGGCGGACACCCCCACCCTGAGGGCACCGTGCTCCCGGATGGCGGCCATGGTCGAGCCGGACGTCACCTCGGGGTCACCGTCCGGGTCGAGCGACGCGACGGCGGGCCGCCCGTCGGCGCAGTCCTCCGCGGCGGTCGCGACGCCGGCCGGTGCGCCACCGGTGGCGGCCTTCGGGGCCGACTCCTGCGCCACCGAACCAGCGCCGGTGAGCAGGTGCGTCGTCGGTTCGGGTGCGCACGCCGCCGTCGAGCCGACGACGGCGAGCGCGACGAGGACGGCGACCAGCGGTCTGCGAACGGTGCTCATCGGTACTCCTTCAGGCGGACGTTCATCCCGGCGGCAGCGGCCACTGCCCCTGCCACGCCGAGCACGAGGGCGATCCACGCGGCTGCCTGCGCGGTGGTCGCCGCGGACCCGAGCCGGTCGACGGCCTCCGTGCTGGTGGCCTCGACGTCCTCGTGGGCCCGGTCGGAGAACGCGGCGAAGGCCGCCCCCGCCGAGCCGTCCCCGGTGGCCGTCGCCGCCTCGACGGCGTCGTCCCAGCGGCCGCCGTCGTCGAGCTCGCGGATCTCGGCGTGCCTGGCGTCCCACTCCTCCAGGAGGGGCAGAGGGCCCGAGCCGGTGCCCGTCGCCTCGGCGGCCTCGGCCAGCAGGCCCTTCGCCTCCGTGAGCGACGACCGGTAGGACTCCTCGAACTCCGCGCCTGAGCCGCGCTTGATCAGCGTGAAGGACTCCATCGACTTGGCGTCGGTGGCCAGCGACAGCGCCTCGGACGTCGCCACCGTCGCCGCGTACGGGCCGCTCGCGACCGACCGGGCGACGCCGTTGCCGCCCAGGACCGCCGCCATCGTCACGACGCCCCCGACCAGGAGGGCGACGCTCGCGGCCGCCAGCCCGGTGTTCAGGACCCGGTGCGTGCGCCGGGCGAGCCAGAGCTGGACGGCGCCCAGCGCCACGAGGGCCAGCAGCACGAACAGGAGCAGCGCCTGGGCCAGCGAGATGGAGCCCAGGTCGGCGTCCACCCGCTGCGACGTCGAGACCGCCACCTCGTCGATGGTGGGCAGGACCTCGTCGCGCAACGCCGCCGACGCCTGGTCCAGGTACGCCGCGCCGACCGGGAAGCCCTGCCGGTTGTTCGCCCGCGCGGACTCGACGAGGCCCGCGTACCGCTGCACCGCGTCGGACACGGCCGCGAGGTCCGCAGCCTCCCCGGCGCCCCGCGCGGTCGCGGCGAGGGACGGGACGGCCTGCGCGGCCTCGGACAGGCTCGCCTCGTAGCGCTCGCGCGCCTCCGTGGGCTCCAGCCCGCCCACGAGGAACGCGTTGGTCGCCGTCGCGTCGGCGGACACCAGGTCGTTGCGCAGCTCCTGCGTGCCCACGAGCTGGGCCGCGTCACGCTGCGCGTCGTGCAGCGCCGCCGACTGGCCGTTACCCGCGAGGAACCCGGTGATGCCGAGGAGCAGGCAGGCCACCACTGCGACGGTCGTGGCCAGCGCGAGCTGGCCCGGGGTGGTCGTCAGTGCCATCGAGAAGCGGCTGCGCCGACGTAGCACGGCGCTGCTGCGCGGCCCGGGGACCTCGCCGGGATCAGGGTCGGACGTGGCCGGGCTCGTCGTCGTCGGTGCGGTCACGCGGTGGCCTCGCTGTCTGTACCGATGTCCACGACATCCTCCAGGTCCTCTGGGACCAGCGTGCGGAGCTGGTCCAGCGTCGGTCGTTCAACGTCCCGCAGGCGCCAGGCGTGCCGGGCGATCGCGGAGTCGAGCACGTTGCGGGCCCAGCGCCCGTTGCCGAAGCCCTCGCCGCGCGGCTGGTCGGCCGCCAGACGGTCAAAACGCTCCAGGGTCTCCGGCTGTGGCTCGAAGTCGGCGGACCTCGTCATGCTCTCGAAGATCCGGCGCAGCTCGTCGGCTGAGTAGTCGTCGAACGTGATGGTGCGCGCGAACCGGCTCTCCAGGCCCGGGTTGGTGCTCACGAACCGAGCCATCGGGCCCGGGTAGCCCGCCACGATCACGACCAGGTCGTCGCGGTGGTCCTCCATGTCCTTGACCAGGGTGTCCACCGCCTCCCGGCCGTACTGGTCCTCGGCCAGGGCGTAGGCCTCGTCGATGAACAGGACGCCGCCCAGGGCGCGCTGCACCACCGCCGTCGTCTTCTCGGCGGTCTGGCCCAGGTAGCCGGCGACCAGCTCGGAGCGGTCGACCTCGACCAGGTGACCCTTGTCGAGCAGGCCCAGCGCGCGGTAGATCCCGGCGACCAGGCGGCCGACCGTGGTCTTGCCGGTGCCTGGGTTGCCGACGAAGACCAGGTGGCGGGTGAGCGTCGGGGCGCTCAGGCCGGCTTCGGCGCGGAGGCGTTCTATGCGGAGGAGCTCTGTCTGGCGGTGGATCTCGTCCTTGACTCTTGCTAGGCCGGTGAGGGCGTCTAGCTCGTTCAGGAGCTCTTCTAGGGTTCGCTCGGGCTGGGGCTCTTCGGCTGGGGCGGCCGCGGGGTCCGAGATACCGCGCCGGGATGCGTTCACGGGCCCCAGGGGGCCCTCCACTTCGGGAAGGAATACATCCC
>NZ_JBHXBG010000023.1:0-43685 GCF_042726755.1 Promicromonospora sp. NPDC060271
GCTTTGAGATCGGTCAATCAACCGACCGATCTCAAAGCAACGGACCGAAGTCGCGTGAGCCGCTCACCAACGGACCGAAGTCGCGTGAGCCATCAACGTACGAGCTCAGTGCCCGCCCTGGAACTCGCCGTTCGACTCCGGGCGCTTGACCATCAGGGCAAGGCCGACCGCGACGACCAGCACGCTCGCGCCCACGATGAACGCGAGGCTGGCTCCGCCGGTCAGGGCCTCGGCAGTCCCCGCACCGGCGTCGGCCAGCGACGTGGAGCGGATGGTGAGCAGTGCGACGAAGAGTGCGGTGCCGGCGGCGCCCGCCACCTGCTGCACCGTGTTGATCGTCGCGGAGCCGTGCGAGAACAGGTGCGGCTGGAGCTCACCCATGGCCGCGCTGAACAGCGGAGTGAACGTGCAGCTCAGACCGAGCATCAGCAGGAGCTGCGAGACAACGATCAGGTACCAGGGCATGGCCGGGTTGATGAATGACAGCATGCCCGTACCGATGACCACCGCGATCAGGCCAGGGACCATGACCGGCCGAGGTCCGTACTTGTCATACAGACGCCCGACGACGGGACCGGACAGGCCCATCGCCAGCCCGCCGGGCAGGATGACCAGGCCGGACTGGGTGGGCGTGTAGCCGAGGGCGTCCTGCAGCACCAGCGGGAGCATGACCATGGTGCCCAGCATCGCCAGCATCGCGATCGCCATGATCCCGATCGACAGCGAGAAGTTCCTGGAGCGGAAGGTGCGCAGGTCGAGCAGAGCGGAGTCGGTGCGCTGCCGGGCGAGCTGGCGCCACACGAACACCCCGAGGACCAGCACGCCGACACCAAGCGGCAGCCACGGGTTGACCGCTGTCTCGCCGCGTGCGGACTCGCCGAGCTCGGACAGGCCCCACACCACGCCACCGAACGCGACGAGCGCGAGGAGCAGGGAGAGCGGGTCGAGCCGGTGGTGTTCCTTCTCGGACACGTCCTTGATCCAGAGCAGCCCCGCGACGAGTGCCGCGATGGCGATGGGCAGGACGACAGCGAAGACGTACCGCCAGCCCAGGGCGTCGGCGATGATCCCGGACACGGTCGGACCCATGGCCGGGGCCAGTGCGATGACCAGGGTGATGTTGCCCATGATCCGGCCGCGCAGGTGCGGTGGCACGATCGTCATGATCGTCGTCATGAGCAGCGGCATCATGATCGCGGTTCCGGTCGCCTGCACCACGCGCCCCGTGACGAGGATGCCGAATGACGTGGACACCAGCGCGATCAGCGTTCCCGCGCTGAACAGCGCCATCGCGAGCAGGTACGCCCACCGCGTGCCCAGCCGGTTGATGAGGAAGCCCGTCGCCGGGATGACAACCGCCATGGTGAGCAGGAACGCAGTCGTCAGCCACTGGCCGACGGTCGCGGTGATACCGAGGTCCTCCATGACGAGCGGCAGGGCCACGCCCATGGTGGTCTCGTTCAGGATCACGGTGAACGCGCTCGCCATGAGCAGTGCGATGACCCTGATGTGGCCTGGAGCCAGCTTGTCGGCGGGCGCTGGTGCGACCTCCTCGCCCGGGGCGGGCGCGGTGGCAGGTGGTTCGTTCAGGTGGTCGGACGTGTTGATGATGTCGGTACTCATAGGCTTGCCCTCTCGGTACGGTGCGCGCGGGCCGAGATCGAGAGCGACATTGCACGCGACCTACGTCTAAACGACGCCGGAACATCGTCGGGTATTCCCTTCGATGATTGCGACCTCTTTTCTACCGACGTCTGCGGACAGCAGAAATCATCGGTCCGGCCGTGGCTGTCTGATCGACCGCCGAGACGTCAGCCTCCGGCCGCGTCCGCGGGCTCCCCGGAGTCCGTCGTGTCGCGGGGAGACACCGACTCCGTGACCGGTGCGGCGACACCCAGCGTCACGCCCTGCGCGGCCATGAACGGCTCGGGGTCCACCGCCTGGCCGTTGACCCGCACCTCGTAGTGGAGGTGACAGCCGGACGAGGTGCCCGCACCCGCCGGGTCGATGCGCGAGTCGCCACCCATCGACGCGATCTGCTGCCCGGCCTGCACCGTCTCGCCGACCCGCACCAGGTTGGTACCGGTGAGCAGGTGACCGTAGGTCGAGTCGAGGCCGAGGCCGTGCTCGATGCGGATCGTGTTGCCGGTGCCCCAGCCGGTCGCCCCGGAGATCACCACGCGTCCCGCCGCGGCCGCGTACACCTGCGTACCGCAGGACGCCGCGATGTCCTGGCCCAGGTGATAGGTCGACGCACCGGCGATGCCCGTGCTGCGCGGCCCGAACCCCGACGCCTTGGAGCCGACTGCCGGGTTGGCCCAGCCGCCGGCGCCTACCGCGGCGTGCCCGATCGAGCCGGACATGCAGGGCGCACCGGCCGCCGCACCCTGGATGGACCGGGAGAGCGCCTCGAGGTCCTGCTCGTCCGCCCCGCTGACGAGCTGGATCACCTGGAGCGCCTGGTCCCAGTACTTCTGGTAGTGGTACGGGTCGGCGTTGCGCTGGGCCTTGTGCGCGGCGAGCGTCGGCTCCAGCGTCTCCCAGCCGGTGACCGCCAGCAGGCGGTCGTAGAACCGGCCCGACGACTGCACGGGGTCGAGGCGCTCCTCGACGGTCCCGTACCACTTCTGCTCCTGGAACATGCCGATCGACGACGTGAGCGTCCCGTCGGGGTTGCGCACCCCGAACCGGTCGTCGCCGTAGTTCAGGTTGCGCATGCCGGACTCGCCGAGCGCCGTCATCACCGCGATGGCCTGGGCGCGGGCCGGCACCCCGCGTTCCTGGCCCACCTGCAGGATCACCGTCGCGTTCTGCAGCTGCTCACCCGTGAAGCCCCCGGCCGACGTCGCCTGACCGCCCGCGGGGACGACCGAGGCCGACATGCTGCAGCCGTTCTGCGACTGGTTCTCGCTCACCGCGCCGCCCACGAGCACGACCATCGCGATCACCGCCGCAGGCACCGCCATGACGGCGGCGACCAGCACGGCCAGCACCAGCACCGCGCGCCTGGTCGGGTCGTCCTTCTTCCTGCCTCTGCCGGGCCGGCCGCCTCCGGACCGGACCGCCTGTGCCACCGCACGCGTCGCGATCCCGGTGGCGGCCTGCCCGTTCACGATCCCTCCGGCGGCCTGATCTGCTCGGCGAGCCAGGGGGCCGCGCCGTCGGCTCGGGTCAGGAGCACCGTGTAGGGACCGATGTCCGTCGGTACCGCGACCTCGGCGAGCAGCGTCGACGTCTCGTCGGTGACCTCCGGGTCGCCGGTCACCTCGGTGACCGGCACGAGCCGCGGGTCCACGTCCTGGTAGACGGGTCGGGCCTGCGGAGTGAGGAGCGGCTTCAGGTCCGCCCACCAGGCGTCGGCGGCCTGGTCGGTCGCCGCGAACGCGGTGATCGTCGCGACCGCAGCCTCGCGCGCCGCCGTCCGGACGGTCTCGTCCCAGATCGCCTCGACCGGCTCGCTGGGTGCCGTCTCGTCGAACTCCGGTTCGGCGGTCACCTCGACGGCAGGCTCGCCGGCACCCGGCTCGCCCTCGACCTCCTCGGTGGCGGACGTGTCGCCCGTGTCGTTCTCGGAGGAACCCTCGGGATCGGCGAAGTCGTCCTGCCCCCTTGGCGTGACGACACCGCCACTCTCCTGCGCGGTCGGGTCGACGAAGCCGCCTTCGCGCGGCCAGCCGATCCAGGTCCCGATCGCGAGAGCGACCACGATGATCACCCCGATGACTACACGTCTCATCAGCGGCCCAGCCCTCGCATCTGACGGCGGCCGGGGTTGTGGACGATCGCCGACGGCTGCGGCCCGCCGGCCTGCGGCGCCCCAGCCTGACGTGCCGCGTTGAACGACTGGGCCAGCCGGGCAGCGCTCTTCGACCGCTCACCCTTCTTGCCCAGACCTCGCGCGGCGCCGAGCGCCTGCTTGGCCTGCCGGGCCCTCTGCACCATGCTGAGCGCCTTGGAGGCGCCGACGGCTGCGCCGGACGTGCCACCGCTCGCGACCATCGCCCCTGCCTGCAGCGCCACCGACGTCCCCGTGCGGCGTGCGCTGCCCAGCCGGTCGCTGAGGCGCTCGCCGGCCGTCGGCGGCAGGTGCGGGCTGGGCTCGTTCGACGGCTTCTCGCCGGCGTTCGTCCCGTCGGGCAACGGTTCGGTGCCGGCACGGCCGCCGTCGGGTGATCCGTCCTGGACGGTGCGTGCGGCAGAGGTCCAGGCGTTGCCGCTGCCGTCCCCGTCGGCCGGGGTGCCGTCGGGCCCCACCGGCTGTCCGGCAGCGCCGACGGGGATCGGGACCGTGCGGTTGTCGTCGCCCGGCGCGCCGTTCGACGTCCCCCCGCCACCGCCCGCCGAGCTGCCGACCGGTCCGCCGCCAGGAGTTCCGTCCATGGTGGACGGGCCGGCGGCCTGGACGCCGTCGCCGTCGATCTGGACGCCGTCGCCGTTCGGCTTGACCGGGGCGGGCCCGATGCCGACGCCCGCCCACTCCTTCGCCTTGTTGTAGCGGTCGCGCCACTTCGCGGTGCCGTCCCACGGCATCGCGGCGGGCTCGCCCACCTGGGAGGGGACGCCGGCCGCCGCGAGCTTGTCGGCGAGGCCCCGCAGGGCCTGCCGAACGCTGGCGCCCATGAGCACGTAGAAGACGGCGCCCGCGATGACCAGCGTGTTGAACAGGTACAGCCGTACCAGGAACGGCAGGCCGCTCGTGGCGTCGTAGAAGCCGAGCAGCATCCTCATCCACGCGACCAGGAACATCGTGGCCATGGCCACCAGGACAGCGCCGAAGGCCACGCTCGCGAACGTGCGGAAGAGCTGGGCCCGCGTGCCGCTGGAGATGACGCCGACGGGGAGCTGCCACAGCAGCTTGATCGCCGACCAGCCCAGCAGCAGCACCGCGAAGATGGTGCCGCCGACGATCACCACGGAAAGCAGCAGGAACACGAAGCCGGTGGTGAGCAGGCTGAGGGTCGAGACGACGGTGCCGGCGTCGACGGTGGACGCCGCCTCCTGGTAGGCCTCGTCACAGCCACCGATCGCCTCGACCGCGTTCTCCCGGCCGACGTTCTCGGTGTACGTGTCCTCGCAGCCCGTGCCGTCGATGACCGTGCCGTAGTTGATGATCTGGTGCGGCGCGCGAAGCAGGGTGTCCACGAGCTGACCCTTGAGACCCTCGCGGATCACCACGGAGTCGCGCTCGAACGAGGCACCCTCCGTCGCGAAACCGGTGGCTATGTCCATGCCGGCGTTCCGCGCCTGCATGATCACGCCCTGCTCACCGCCGATGGTCGCCATCGGGTTGGCGAGGAACCCCGTGGCGAGGGCGGCGATCAGGCAGCCGATCAGCAGCTCCATGAACCCGCCCGCGTACCGGCCCTTGAGCAGCCAGAAGCCCACGACGAACGCCAGGATGATCAGCATCAGGTTGAGCAGGCCGATCTGCGCGATCATGCCCTGGATGATGATGCTCAGCCCCGCGAGCGGCGCCAGGATGTAGCCGAGCCAGTCCATGCCGAGCACCCAGTCGAGCACCCAGATCTGCACGGCGACCATGTCCCGGTACCAGACCCAGAACATGCCGGCGAGGGTCGAGAAGATCTCGGAGTCGACGTTCAGCGGGTTCCACGGCGAGCCCGTGTCCCACTGGAGCATGAACCGGTCGATGTTCACGCCCTGGGTGTCCTCCAGGTCCAGCCCACCGCCTGGATCGGCCGCTGCCGCGAGCGGCGCCAGCCGGATCATGACCCGATCACCGCGCCCGTGGAGCTCGTCGGTGTGGTCTTGACGGTCTGTGCGCGTGACTCCACCAGTGGCGCCATGACCTTGGCCCGGCCGTACCGGGCCTGGAAGTCGCGGATGAGGCATTCGCCCCGCCGCTCCTCCGTCACGCCGACGGCGGCGTCGGTCACCGGGGCGGTGCCCTCCGTGATGAGCTTGACCAGTCCTTCGTCCACCGGGGCGCCGACGGGCAACCCGTGGAGCCAGCGCAGGCCGCGCCGGGCGAGGTTGGCGTCCCGGTGGCGCAGCAGCACGCGGAACGGGATCAGACCGCGGACCACCTCGTTGCCGAAGTCCTCCTCCGCGTCGTGGCTGCCGAGCAGGAGGGCGGCCTTGTGCTTGCGGCCGTCCCGGATGAACATGCCGATCTCCTCGGCCGCCTCGGGGGAGGACATCGTCTTGGACGCCTCGTCGGCGGCGAAGATGTCGAGCCGGGAGCGGTCGGCGAAGCAGCGGTACCTGGCCAGGGCGGCGATCAGCGCGAACGTGGCCCTGCCGAACACCTTCTCGGCCTTGAGCTCGGCGAACAGGTGACCGTGCTCCATGTCGGCCTTCGAGGGGAGCTGCATCTTGTGGGTGTGCAGCACGATCGCCGGCGAGGTGAGGTCGAGCGGCGGCAGCGCGTCGTCGAAGAGGGCGCGGCCGAAGTCGAGCTCGGAGAAGATCCGCATCTCGTCGGCGAGCATACGGGCGCCCGGGTACTCGCAGTCGTTCTCGAGGTGCCGGGCGAGCGAGCCGAGCGAGGTGATCTTGTGCCGCCACATGTACTCGGTCTGGAGGACCTTGGACAGCAGCACGTTCTGCTCGGACTTGGTCTGCACCGACAGCAGCACCGTGATGAAGGCACGGGCCACACGGGGTGCCTGGGCGGGTGGCAGGATCCGGAGCGGGTCCATGGAGACCGTCGCGTCCTCGGAGATCTCGACCACCTGGGAGCCAGGGATCTCCGAGACGGCGACACCCCACTCGCCCATCTCGGTGTGGTCCACGGCCATGAGCGTCGCACCCATGTCGACGTTGTCCATGGCCACCGTCTTCATGCTCACCGACTTGCCGGCGCCCAGCTCGCCGACGAATCCCATCGCCAGCGCGACGTCGAGCTTGTCGGTCGCGCCCGCCAGGTTCACGAAGACCGGGTTGGGCCGTGCGGCCCCGTTCGAGATCTCGAGCGCGAACAGTGCGCCGGAGGTGTCCCCGAGCTCCGTCGTGGCGAACGGGACCGCCGCCGAGAACGCCCGTGCGGTGGTGATCTGCGAGTACTCCCGTACCGCCCGCGGCGTCGGCATGCCGGGCAGGGTGGCGTCGAACAGCGTCGGCTGGATCGTGGGGTCGGTGCGCAGCGAGAACTGCATGGCCGCGAAGTACTTGGTCAGGTCGCGGGCGTCGTCGAGCGCCTGCTCCGGGGTGTGGCCGGAGACCGTGAACATGGTGGTCGCGTCGACCTCTACCTCGAGCTCGTCCGCGTCCATCACCGCCTGGTACTCGCCGAGCGCGCGTGCGGTCGTGTCGAGGGAGGACCCGGCGCGTTCCTCCTCGGAGCGCTGGTCGAACTGGTCGTTCAGGGTGCGCACCGCGCGCCGGTTGCGGTTGGTCACCTCGTCGCGGGACCGCACGGTCATGCGGATCGCCCAGTCGCAGGGCACTCCCGACTCGTCCACGCGCCCAATCCACTCGCAGCCCGGGTACACGATCCCGCCCGACGGCGTGTCGCTCACCACGAGCGTCGTCTGGTACGAGGCGAGCTCCGGGTTGGTCGGGTCGATGACCTTGACGTAGGGCCGCTTCAGGATCTGCAGCGGGCCCAGCTTCTTCTCGGAGTCGGTCTGCCCGGCGGGGTCGACGAGTGCGGAGGGCAGGACCGAGGGGCCGGAAAGGTGCATCTCGGCGTCGAGGGACCCGTCGACGGGCACAGCGGTGTCCAGCCCCAGGCCACGCTGCATCGCGTGGCCGAACATCCAGGCCATCTCGGCGACGGTCGCCGGCCGGGGGTCGAACGCGGACGGCATCTCCTTGCGCAGCGCTTCCGCCTGCGCAGCTCGTTCGCCCACCGCGTGCCTGCCGGGCACGGAGCGCGGCATCATCAGCGTGTCCTGGAGCGTGGTCCAGCTCGCGTGCAGCGGTTCCAGTAACGCCTTCGCGCCTGGGTTGGCCAGGGGTGCGGCGATCCAGTGGACGCGCCGTCCGATCGGGATCTGCTCGAGGAAGTCGAGGGTGGCCTCGCACTCGGCGGCCCACGCCTCGCGCTCGGTCAGGTCGACGCCCTCGATCATGGAGAGCACCACCGACGCCGGGTCGGTGGCGGCGGTCAGGCCGAGGTGCAGTGACTCACCACGCAGCGCGCGATAGAGCGCCGTGTGGTGCCGTCGCGCGGCGTGCTTCTTGTCGTCGGGCTGAAACGCGTACGGCACGGGTGACACGCGCCAGACCGCCCACACGGTCCCGGTGCGGGTCCACATGAGGCCGTCGGTCAGGGCCGAGATGTGGCTCAGCATGGGGGCTCAGTCCTCTCGCGGGGTGGTGGGGGCCGTGCGGTCGGTGTCCTGCGGTCTGCCGGCGAGCAGCTGCCCGACGCCGGTGAGGTCGGTGTTCTTGCGCCCGGCGGCCGCCGCGGCCGCTGCCGCTGCCCAAGGCCCTGGCCCGGTCAGCTCGGGCAGGAGCTCGGTCGAGATCGGCCGGGCCACGGCTGGGGGCTGTGGCTCGACTGCTCCGGCCCGCACACCGGCCGCCGGCCGGAGCTGTCCGGCCGCCATCTCGGCACGGGACGTGGCGCCGGTCTGCCGGGGCAGCACGACCATCACCCGGTGGGTGATCAGCCGCGGCTTGGGCAGGGCTACCTGCCCTCCTGACAAGCGCCCCGGGCTGGTGGTCAGGTTCATCGCGTCCATGACGAACGCGACGGGGTTGCGTCCGCTGCTCGGGAGCTTGCCCGTCGCCCAGACGACACCCACGACCACTCCGACGGCGACCACTATGTTCATCAAGCCGCCCAGCCGCGCCCACAACGGGGCGGTCTGCCACAGCGCGAACGCCACCACGGCGCCCGCCCCCACCTGGGTGATCGTGTACGGGCCGCCCCAGATGCGCCCGCCGCTGGGTAGCTTCCCCACCAGCATGGGGATGCGTCGGGCCTTCGTGTAGAACTTCGCGGTCTCGGTCACCGGACACCCTCCTCACCAAAAGCCGGGCGCGCGAACGCGCCCACCTGACCAACCCTGTGTCGTGCCCTCAGCATCCTGCCCATACGCGTGGCCCCGTCGGCCCCAGCCCAGCGACCGTCAGAGAACCGTCTGCGTGTTCACGATCGCCGGAGCGGAGTCGAACTCGTCCCTCGCGAGGTCGGAGGTCACGTTGATGCCTCCGTTCACCAGCCACAGGACGATGCCGCCGACGATCGCGGACATCAGGATCGCGGCGATCGACATCTTGGTCTTCACCGCCGTGATGACGACCATGAGGATGACGACCACGAAGGTCACCGATTCGATAGCACTCTTGACCTCCTCGGACTTGACGGTGATGAGGTCGAGGAAACCGCCGGCCATAACAATCTCGTTGATCATGGTTCTCTCCTTCTAGTTCCCGGCGGTGCCGGAGTCGATCGTGCCGGATGGCGTCGTGTTGATACGGACGGCCGGCTCGAGGCCGGCCACCTCCCAGCGGCCGTCCCGCGCGACGAGCGTGAGGACGTACTGGGCGGTGGTCTTGTTGCCGTCGAGCCGCGTGAGCTCGGCGGTGATCAGGGCGTGCGTCCCGTCGTTGTCGGCGGGGTCGTCCGTGACCTCGTGCGTGCCCTTGATACCCGACACGGTCACCGCGGTGTAGGGGGCGGGTGTGATCGCGGAGATCGACGTGCCGGGGCGGAGATAACGGGTGATCTCGCCGTCGCCGGCGATCATGGCCGCGAGGAACCCGGTGGCCGACTGGCCCGCGGCGGACGTCGGGGAGATGGTCTCCGGGTAGTCGAGGTCCGGCGGCTCGGCGGCCGCGGCAGGCCCCGGTACGGGTGCGGGCAGCGCGAGAGCCGTCACCGCCAGGTTGGCGCCCGACCACTCGGTGTCCGTGCGATCGACGAGGACCGGCACCTGGAAGTAGCGGCGCACCCACACGAGCGGCACCTCGGTCTTCTCGCCGGCCTCGGCTCCGTCGCCCGCGGGCGGGGGTGTGGAACCGGGCGCCGGCTCCGCGACGTCGACGCCGACGGTCACGGACCACACGTCGTCGTCCGCCGGCTCGATCTGTGCCACCGACGAGTCGCGGATGGTCAGGCCCGTCTGGGGAAGAGAGCCGACCGGGGCGTTCGTCAGGGAGGCAAGGAGCTGCTGGTCGTTGCTGTCGGCCCGCAGCCAGGTCTCCACGAGCTCGATCGCACGCTCGTTCGCGGCGGCCTCCTCGGCGGTGCTGGCCGTACCGGCAGCCGTGGACACAGGTGCGGGCTGGGGGCGCAGCAGGGTCCAGGCCAGAGCCGCGGGCCCGGCCAGGAGCGCGAGCGCGAGCACAGCGCCCCAGGCCTTGGTCACGAGGGCCGGCCCGTTGGACCACTCGACGACCTGGGGAGGGGGGCTCCCGCCGTCGTCTCCGCCGCCCGACGACGGGGGAGTCGCGGGCTGGTCGGACCCTCCGGCCCAGGGTGAGCCGGTGCTGGAAGCACCGTCTGCCGGGGCAGGAAGCTCGGCCGGCTTGGCCGCCTTCTTGCCGCGCCGGCGCACGAGGACCGAGCTCATCGCGTCCGCACCTCGTTCTGCAGGTCCGCCCGGATGCGCGCGCGAGCCTCGCGGGCGCTGCGTACTCGAGGGCTGTCGAGCGCCTCGGTCAGGCGGACGG
Source organism: Promicromonospora sp. NPDC060271 (assembly GCF_042726755.1). Lineage (NCBI taxonomy): Bacteria > Bacillati > Actinomycetota > Actinomycetes > Micrococcales > Promicromonosporaceae > Promicromonospora > Promicromonospora sp. NPDC060271. Next base: position 10,588 of record NZ_JBHXBG010000023.1, read on the forward strand.
TCGTGTCTTCCTCGCCGAGGGGGTCCTCGGAGAGGGATGCGATGAGGTCGCGCACCAGGGGTGCCACCTCACCGCGGGCTGCGTGCACCTCAGCGGTGTCACGGAGCAGCGACCACGTGTGGTCGAAGTCCGCTGCATCGGGATCCGCACTGCGGACGCCCGCACTGCCGAGGTCGGTGCTGCCGAGTCCGGCGCCGGGCGCCTGGTCGAGCTCGTCCTTGCTCATCTCGCCTCTCCCGTTTCTCCGTCTCCAATACGTCTCTTGCGTCTGCTCAGCACAAATGGCAGGTCGACAGTTCGTGTGACATCGGTGATGCCCGGGTTTTGGCCGACTGTGACGCAGGTCACACACGGTCGGACAGGGCGGGCAACAGTGGCGGGCAACACCCCCCGGATGGACTCGGGGCTGATCGGAGGGGGGAACCGCCATGCCCGCACGTACACCTGCACCAGCCGGGACGCTGATGCGCGAGCTCGACCACGACTGGGCCGACCTGGTGCGTACGCGGTCGTTCGCGTTGGAGATCGCGCGTCTCGTCGGACGTTTCCCGCAGCTCGCCGGACTGCGTACGGGTGGAACCGTGCAGCTCGCCCCCGACGACGCCGACAGGGTGCTGTACGCGCTCATCGTCGAGCACGCGGGCGGCAGCTTCGCCGCCGGCCGTGCGGTGCTGCAGTGCATGCTCCCCGCGGTCCGCACCATCGTGCGCCGGTCCCGCCGCCACTACCCGGACGTGCAGGACCTCGAGCAGGAGGCCGCCGCCGCCATGTGGGACGCGATCACCCACTACGACCTCGAGCGCAGCAGCCGGGTCGCGATGCGGCTGCAGGGGCACACCCTCACGCGCGTCGTCGGTGACCGGGCGCCGCACGCACAGGGCGGGCGAGCGAGCCGCGGTCCCCGGGTGGCGGAGATCCCTACCGACACGACCACGCTGACCGTGCTCGAGCGGCCGGCGATGCCCGAGCCCGAGCCGGACGTCGTCTACTCGCTCGCGAGCATGTCGCTGGGTGCCACCGGCGAGGTCCTCGACGTCATCGCGTGGGGCCTCGACAAGAGCGTCCTGACGCGGGACGAGTCAGCACTTCTGGCGCGGCTGTACGCGCCGGACCCAGATCTCCCGGAGTACGCCGAGCTCGGCTCGGGTCGCGGGAACTATCAGCGGCGGGTGGCCCAGGAGCTGGGCATCTCGCACGCAGCCTTGCGCCAGCGGGCGAGTCGCGCAGTGCGACGGCTGGCGGAAGCCGTTCAGTCCGGTGGTCTGTCTGGGGGGCAGCCGGGCGAACGGGACGGTGAGGGACGACGACGGCCGACGGGCTGAGCACTGGGGGGTGCGTGAAGCCCCTGAGGTTGTCGGAAGTTCATGTCATCGCGAGAGGGCCCCACCGCCAGCGGGGCCCTCTCGGTTTTTCGGAAAGTTCACCCTGGCCCGTTTTGGCGCATGCCAGGTGGTGGGGGACCCTCTTCTCATGGCCGGACCTGCCGAGTCAACACCACGGTCGTGGTATCGACCCGTAAGCGGCAGATCGTTTCAAGGTCACTCAATATTCAAGCCATCTCCACAACTTTGAAGTCTCCTTGACCTAGCGGTCACCTGGAACGCTGATTAGCGTTCAACCTGCCGGGTCCGCCCGTGTAGTTGAGGATTACCTGCGGTGACACTCACGTGACACCCGCGGGAGGCCCTCGACCAGCAGGGGCAGGGAGCACGGTGGAGACAGGCGCACGGATGGGAACCTCGATGGGTCCCGCACCGGGGGAACCCGAGGCGGACTCCGCCGACGGGCTCGGAGGAGACGGCACGGTGAGCAGTAGCACGAAGGTCGCGAACCAGGACCAGCACGCCCGGTCCGCGACAAGACCTCAGCGACCCGCACCCCCGGGGCCGCTCAAACCGACGCGCGCCCGTCGCCGTCCGGCACTCATCGCGCTCGGGCTCGCGCTCGTGGCGGTGAGCGTGCTCGGGTCGGTGTACCTGGCTACCTCCCTCGGGCAGACCTACCAGGTCCTGGCGGTCACGAGCGACATACCGCGCGGCGCCCCGATCACGCCAGGGGACCTCGGGGTCGCCGAGCTGCCCGAAGGGTCGGGGTCGACCCTGCTCAAGCCGGTCCGCGCCGACCAGCTCGACGAGATGACGACCGGCACGGTAGCGACGGCCGATCTCAAGGCCGGCCAGCTCCTGACGGCCGACAGCGTCGCGACCGAGCTCCAGCCACCGGCCGGGCAGTCCATCGTGGGCATCGCACTCGCCCCGAACCAGATGCCCACCCAGCCTCTGAAGGCCGGCGACAGCGTGCGCGTGGTCGAGACGCCCGCGACCGGTGGCGAGCCGCCCGCCCGGGCACCGTTCGCGATCGCGGCCACCGTCATCTCGACGAACCAGACCACCGTCGGTGAGCAGAGGGTCGTCGACGTGCAGGTCACGTCCTCCAACGCGGCGGCCCTCGCCGCCCGCGCCGCGACCGGACGTGTGGCCATCGTGATCGACGCCGTCGGGGCCGGGTGATTCGCGTGGCCCTCATCGCCCTCGCCAACGCGAAGGGCTCGCCGGGAACCACTACGGCCGCCCTCGTGCTGGCGCTCCAGTGGCCCCGGCCGGTGCTCCTCGTGGAGGCCGACCTGGCCGGGTCCTCGATCCTCGCCGGATACTTCCGTGGCCAGCTCCCGCACGACCGCGGCCTGCAACCGCTCGCGATCGCGCACTCCCACGGCGACCTCGAAGCCTCCTTCTGGGGGCAGACGATTCCTCTCGTTCGAAACGATCCGGACCGGAAGCTGCTGCCCGGCATCGTCAGCCCGCACACCGCCCCCGCCGTCGCGAACCTCTGGGGGCCGCTCGCCAACCAGCTGGTCGCCCTGGAACGCGGCGGCATCGACGTCCTCGTCGACCTGGGACGGCTCGGCACCGGCGGCATCGTGCGGGAGGACCGCGAACCGCTCGTCCGGCTCGCTGACCAGGTACTGATCACCACCGGTTCACGCCTGCCCGACATCGCGGTGACGCGTGAGCTGGTCAAGTCCCGCACCTCGGTGGTGGACGCCGCCGCGCGGGAGCTCACCAACCTCACCGCACTGACCGTCGGGCCCGGCCGGCCGTACGACGCAAGCGAGATCGCGCGCACGCTGGGCCTCGGAACGGTGGGCTCGATCGCGTGGGACCCGGTGAACGCCAACGTGCTGTCGGTGGGGTCGCCCGCTGGACGCCGGTACCCGACCTCTCCGCTCGTCCGGTCGGCAGGGCCCGTGATCTCACGTATCCAGGAGCGCATCGAGAAGCGGCGTGCGAGATTCGCCACCGGTCCGCGCGACGGCGGCGGCAGCGGGTCCGGCCCGCGCCGCCCACCTGCCCACGCCGACGGCGACCCGCAGACCGTGCAGGCAGGCGCGCCCTGGCGTGGCGACAGCGGAGGACACGCATGACCGCCCCGGAGTTTCCCGACCTCTCCTCGCTGCCGATCTTCCACGAGGAGAAGCGCGAGGCGGACCGAAAGGCCTCCGGGCTGCCCCAGCGGACCCGCACCGGCGAGGACGGCCCCGGGCAGGCCCCGCCGCTGTACCGGACCCCGCCCGCGGAACCGGTGGGCGGCGCGCGCGGCACAGGTTCCGGAGCCGCCAGCACGTCCGGCGGCGGTGCCTCGCCCTGGGTCGGGGCGGTCGCCCGTGCCGGCCGGGAGTACCACGGCCAGCCAGGCAACCCGCGGCTGCGCGACTCCGAGTTCTGGCGTCAGGTCAACAGCCTGCGTGGCGAGGTCTCCTCGCGGCTCACGACGGCACTCGCGTCGCGGGAGCTCGACGAGGAGCAGCGCGAGGCGCTGGGCCAGGAGCTGATCCAGCAGGTGGTGCGCGACCACAACGACGCCCTGCTCTCCGGCGGCCAGCGCAACTGGACGCCGGAGTACCAGGTAGAGGTCACGCGGGCGCTCTTCGACGCCCTGTTCCGGCTGGGCCGGCTGCAGCCGCTGATCGACACCCCGGACGTGGAGAACATAGAGATCACGGGCACCGCGCCCGTGCTCATGCTGATGGGCGACGGCCGCCGCGCGTACGCGGAGCCCATCGCGGACTCCGACGCCGAGCTCATCGACTTCCTGCAGTTCCTCGCGGCGCGCGACCCCGCGAACGAGCGGTCGTTCACGCGCGCCAACCCGTTCCTCAACCTGGACCTGCCCGGCCGCGTGCGCCTCGCCGCGGTCGGCTGGGTCGTGCCATGGCCGCGCGTCACCATCCGACTGCAGCGACTGCAGTCGGTGGACCTGGAGCTGCTGCGCCGGAACAGCACCATCGACACGGTGCTCGCCGAGTTCCTGACGGCGGCGGTCCGGGCGCGCAAGTCGATAGTCGTCTCCGGGCAGGGCCAGGGATCTGGCAAGACGACCCTGCTCCGAGCGCTCTGCGCCGGCCTGGACCCCTGGGAGTCCATCGCCACCATCGAGACGGACTACGAGCTCTACCTGCACCTCGAGCCCGAGAAGCACAAGCGTGTGGTAGCCCTGCGCACGCGCGAGGGCTCCGGCGAGATGAACACCTCGGGCCGCCGCGTGGGCGAGATCAACACGAACGTCAACGTGTACGAGTCCCTGCGACACAACATCTCGCGCATCATCGTGGGCGAGGTGCGCGGGCCCGAGATCGTGTCCATGTTCCAGGCGATGCAGATGGGTAACGGCTCGCTGTCGACGGTGCACGCCGACGGCGCGCGCGACGTCGTCGAACGCCTGGTCGGCATGGCCGTGCAGGACTCGACGCTCTCCGAGACGTACGCGTACCGGCAGGTGGCGCAGTCGGTCGACCTCATCGTCTTCCTCCGGGTCGACGTCGGGGGCGACGGCCTCCGCCGTCGGTACGTCTCGGAGGTGATCGAGGTGACGCGCGGCGAGGCAGGCAACCCGGTGGCAATTACCGACGTCTTCGAGCCGGGCCCGAACGGCCGTGCGGTGCCGAAGACGACCCCGTCGTTCCTCGCCGACCTGGAGGCTGAAGGCTTCGACGCGGGCCTGCTGAACTACCGGGACGGGCTCTGGGGGAACCCATGACCACGCTCATCGCGGTGCTGGTCGGCCTGGCGCTGGGCCTCGGGCTGTGGTTCGTGGTCGTCGGCGCACAGAAGCACGAGGCGACGCCGAAGCCCGTCCGGACCACGCCGCCGTTCCACGGGCTGCTCCGGCTGTTCGGCCTGACCAAGGGCGGCCCGCTCTACGCACAGCGCCGGCTGCTCGGCATCGGCGCGGTGGTGGGCCTCGTGATCGGGATCGTGACCGGATGGTGGTCCCTCATCCTCATCGTGCCGGCGCTGATCGTCGGCCTGCCCGCACTGTTCCGCACGACCACGCAGTCCAGCGAGGTCGAGAAGCTGACCGACCTGACCGCCTGGGTGCGCTCGCTGATCGGCGTGCTGTCCGGCGGAGCCGTCGGGTTGGAGCAGGGAATCGCGGCAACCCTGCACAGCGCGGCGCCGTCCGTGCGTCCCTCGCTCGCCCGCCTCGTGGCGCGGCTCGAGGCGCGCCAGCCCATCAAGCCCGCCCTGTACCGGTGGGCGGACGAGATGGACGACTACTCGGCGGACATGATCGCCTCGGCGATGATCCTGGAGTCGGACAACCGCACGGGTGCCGTCGCGCCGGCACTCCGGCAGCTCGCCGAGTCCCTGTCGGCGCAGGCCAAGGCGCGGCGCGAGATCGAGACCGAGCGCTCGACCGGGCGCGCGACGGTGCGCTGGGTGACGATCGTGACCCTCGTCGTGCTGGTCGGCACAGCGATGACCGGGTACCTCAGCGGGTACGACTCCCCGCTGGGCCAGGTCGTGGCGGTGATCCTGTTCTCCGCGTACGTGGTCTGCCTGCTGTGGATGCGCAGGATCAGCCTGGGGCAACCGATCCCGCGGTTCCTGCCCGACGAGCGGGAGGCCTGACATGTGGCCCTGGGCAGTAGGAAGCGGTGTGATCGCCGGGCTCGGCCTGTTCCTCGTCGTGCGCGAGCTGTTGCCGTCGACGCCGCGGCTCCAGTCCGCGCTGGACCGCCTGAGCGGTGACGACAAGGTAGAGCCCATCACGGTCTCGGACGGCGGTGAGCTGACCGCCACCCAGCGGTACACCCAGACGTTCGGGGCATGGGCGCAGCGCAGGCTGCCCGTCTCGGTGCTCGGCCGTTGGGGCCCCACCCGCTCGGACCTCGACCTCATCGGCAAGACCGCAACGGACCACTACGGCGAGAAGGCGCTCGGCACCGTCATCGTGCTGGTCGCGGTGCCGTTCCTCGGACTGTGCGTGGGCATGCTGAACCTGGGCATGCCGGTCTCGGTGCCGCTCGGGGTGACGCTCGTCCTCGCCCTCGGCGCCTGGTTCCTGCCCGACCTCGACGCCCGGAGCAAGGCGAAACGCGCCCGCCAGGAGTTCTCCCGCGCCGTGTCGACCTACCTCGAGCTGCTCGCGATCGAGCGCATCTCCGGTGCCGGCGCCACGCAGGCCACGTTCGCCGCGGCGCAGGTGGCCGGCTCCTGGCCGTTCCGGCGGATCGCCGCCGCGCTGGAACGGAGCCGCTGGGAGGGGCAGGCACCGTGGGTGGCGCTGCGCGAGCTCGGCGAGGAGGTCGAGGTGGACGCGCTCGGCGAGGTCGCCTCCATCGTGGAGCTCGCGGGCACGCAGGGTTCGGCCATCCATGACCAGCTCCAGTCGAAGGCGGCGGCGATGCGCGACGCGCAGCTCGACATCGAGCAGCAGCTTGCTCACGACGCCACCGTCCGCATGACCGTGCCGGGGACTATGACAGTCTTTGTGTACTTTTTGATGCTCATATTTCCCATCGGGGTCACAATGTTTCAGACTGCGCCCTGAACCGGCTCGTCCCCTGGTGGCACCTCGGTGTCACACGAGCCGCTTCTTACCCATTTGTTGAAGTCGACAGCACCCCAGGAGTCACCATGAACCAGTACCTGAGCCAGGGCCGGTCGGCGGCGTCGCACGCCGCGGCACGGGCGTCCTTGCATGCGGCAGCGGCGCGTGGTCGCGTCGACGCCCTCAACACCCGCTTCGCCGAGCGTTCGGCGGAGCTCCGCCGTCGGCTGGCCGCGGGACGCGACGGTGAGCCCGACGAGGCCGGCCTGGAGTCGATCGAGGTCGTGGTGCTGTCCGTGATCGGCCTCGGCATCGCCATCGCGCTCGGTGCTGCGATCCAGGGTCTGGTCAGGACCTGGATGGGGCGGCTCGAGGGCGGCGGGTAGAACATGGACGAACGCGGTGCCGCCTCGATCCAGACCGTCGTGACGTACCCGATGGTCCTGATGCTCATCTTCGCGATGGTGCAGGGCATGCTCTACTTCCACGCGCAGAACACCGCCCAGTCGGTTGCCAACGGGGCCGTCCAGGCCGCTCGCGTCGAGGGTGGCAGCGTCGACTCGGGATACGCGGAGGCTGCCGCACGCCTCGTTCGTGGCCGCGACGCGTTCGCGAGGGTCGATGTGCTGGTGACACGTGGGGAGGAGATGGCCACCGCGACCGTGACGGGGCTGGCCCCGTCGATAGTGCCGGGGTTCCTCGGGTTCGAGATCGAGCAGTCCGCCACCGGTCCGGTCGAGCGGTTCACCTCCGGAGCGGTGGGGCCATGAGTCCTGGGCATTCCGAGCGCGGCAACGTCGCGATCAACACCGCCGTCGTCGTCCCGATGCTGCTGCTCATCGGGCTGCTGCTCGTGATGGCGGGGCGGCTGGTGCTGGCGGAGGGCGTGGTTCAGTCCGCGGCGAACGAGGCCGCACGGGCCGCGTCGATCAGCCGGACGGCGGTCGTCGCCGGCGCCCAGGCGACATCGACCGCGACGTCGACCCTGGTGAACTCCGGGGTGAGCTGCGCGTCGACGTCGGTCGTGCCGGCGACCGACGCGTTCGACCTGCCGCTCGGGACCGTCGGGACCATCACCGTGCGCGTGGAGTGCGTGGTGCCGCTGAGCGATCTCGGGCTGCCGGGAGCGCCTGGATCACGGACCATCAGTGCTACCGGGACATCGGTGCTGGACGCCTACCGGGGGCGGTCATGACCAAGGGGGTCGGGCGGATGTGGGGACGTCGCTTGCGGACCGAGCGGGGCGAGGTGAACATCCTCGCGGCCGGCATGGTGCCCGCGCTCATCATCGCGATCGGCCTGGTGGTGGACGGCGGCGGCCGGTTGCAGGCCGAGGACGAGGCCGAGTACGCCGCAGACCAGGCGGCACGAGCCGCCGCCCAGCAGATCCGGATCGACCGCGCCCAGATGGGGCTGCCCCCTGAGATCGATCCCGTGCGCGCGACACAGGCAGCCGCCGACACCCTTGCGGCGCTGGGCGTGCAGGGCGGTGTGACCGCCGTCAACGGTGCGACCGTCAGCGTCGGTACCCAGCTCACCTACGAGACCACGTTCCTCAGGTTGATCGGAATCAGCTCGCTCGGCGTCACGGCCGATGCCGAGGCGCGAGCAGTCCGCGGGATAGGACAGGAGGAACCCTGATGAGCACCTCGACAGTCCAGGGTCGTGCGGTGACGGGCGGGCCCGGCGGACCGCGGCCGGGCACGGGCGCACGCGTGGTCAGAGGGCTGGGCGCGGCGTTGCTGCTGTTCGCGCTCGTCGTCGGGATCCCGGTCGGCCTGTGGATGTTCGGCGGGCCGGTGTGGACCGGACCGGTCAGCGTCAACCGGATCATCACTGTGCTGTCCAGTCCCGACGTGACCGGCTCCGTGCTGCTCGGGCTCGTCAAGCTCGTGGGCTGGATCGCGTGGTTCACGTTCGCCCTCGCGGTGGTCGTCGAGGTCGTCGCGGCGTTGCGCGGACGGCGTTCGCCGCACGTGCGCGGGCTCGGGACGCAGCAGCGTGCCGCGGCAGCGCTGGTCGGCGCGGTGATCACGATGCTCGTCGCGGCTCCCGCCGTCACACCGGCCATGGCGGCGACGACGCCGCTCGAGACGGGAGCGACCGGGACAGCGGTGTCCGCGCCGGTCTCGCCCGGTGCCGTGACCGAGGTCGCTGCCGGCACCGCCGAGAAGGCCGATGAGCGTGTCCGGGCCGACGAGGCGCCGGCGGCCACCTATACGGTGCAGCCCGGTGACTCGCTGTGGCGGATCGCCGAGCTGACCCTCGGTGACGGCGCGCTGTTCAAGCAGATCGCCGACCTCAACTACGGCGTCCGTCAGGCTGACGGCAATGCGCTCGACGCCGGGAACTGGATCGAGCCGGGGTGGGTGCTGAAGCTTCCGGCCGTCGACGTAGGGGTCGCCGCGACCTCGGTCGGCCAGCCCGGTGACGGCGACGACGCGGGTGGCGACGAGCCGGTCGGCATCGCGCCGTCGAAGAGCACCGCCGGCGACACCGCCGAACCGGTCGGGTCGAACGACCCGGAGGGCACCGTCGATGTGCGCAACCGTGGCGCCGAGGCCGTGGAGGTCGTCGTCGAGCCGGGCGACACGCTTTGGGGCATCGCCGAGGAGGAGCTCGGCGACGGGACCAAGTACCCGGAGGTCTTCGAGGCCTCGCGGGACACCGAGCAGCCGGGAGGGCTCAGGCTCACGGACCCCGATCTCATCTATCCCGGCTGGACCGTCACCGTCCCGGGTGCGGAGGAGTCCACGAGGGACACCGGCACCGAGGACGAGCGGGCAGACGACGCGGCAGAGCCTTCGCCGGGTGCCGACGAGCAGGGGGACGAGCCGGCCGACGAGGCCGAGCAGCCGGCCGATCAGGGCGCCGACGCAGGGGCGGGCGAGGGGGCCGTCGAGCCGAGCGAGTCCGCCGGCCCCGCGGTGTCGGCACCGGAGGATGCCGGAGCCGATGAGGCGAGCAACGATGGACCGGGTGTGGAGTCCGCGGCCGGGGCTGCCGCGCGCGCACAGAAGTCGGCGCCGCCCCCACCGGTGCAGCCCGAGCCGGAGCAGGCCGCACCGGATACCGAGGTGACGCCCGAGGGCGCGGTGGAGGTCGAGCCGGAGGACATCCAGGAGCCGGGTGGCGCGGGGAACGACGTCGTGGAGCCGGGCGGAGAACAGCCCGCGGACGAGCAGCCTGCCGGCGAGGCACCGGCGGCAACGGAGCCGAACCGCGCCGGCCAGAACGCGGGACCCAAGCAACAACCCACCGCGGACAAGGACGGCGCGGGACAGGGTGACGACCAGAGCGGTTCGGAAGGTTCGGGCACGCCCGGCCCCGCGGACGCGGGAACCGGCGCCGCCGGACTCGGCGGGCCCGGAACCAGGGAGCCCGCTCCGGAGGAGACCGCGGAGGGAAACCTCGTCCCGCAGGCTCCGCCCGCGGGCGAGGACGAGACCGGGCCGCAGTTCGACGAGGTGACACCCGAGGACCTCCGGAACGACGACCTTCTCGAGCCGGACGGGTCGGCGCCGCAGGACCGCACGCCGGGTGACACGACGCTCGGCGAAGGCCTGATCGCCGACGAGCTCATGCCGTTCGAGGAGCCCTCCGTGGCGGAGACGGCTTCCGGCGACGCCGCCAGGGGCAGCGATCGGACGTCGGACGACGAGCGGCCACCCGAGACCGGCGCCGAGGGCACGGCCGAGGAAGCCGCCCCCGTACCGGACTCCAACGTGAGCGAGGCGTACGTCGGCGACGCCGTCACCGAGGAGGTGCTGCCCGACGAGCTCGCCGGCGACGAACCCGTCGCCGGGGACTACGCACCCGAGGTCGCCGTGGAGACGTCGCCGCCGGTGTCAGCCTCGGAGGCCGTCGACGTGGCCGGTGCCACCACCGCGCGGCCCACGGCGTCGGTGGAAGCAGCAGCCACGGTCACCGCCGACGGCACGGCGCTGCTCGACTCAGCGTCCGACGCCATGTCCGATGTCGTCGACGACATCGACGAATCCGTGGACATCCGCACGGTGGCCGGCGTCGGTGGGCTGCTCGCCGCCGGGCTCATCGCGCTCGTCGCCGTGAAGCGCCGCCGCGTGCACAAGGGCCGTGCGCCCGGCGAGACTGTCGTCGTACCCGGGCCCGACACTCCGGCAGGCGCGCTCGAACGCGACCTCCGCACGGTCGAGGACCCGTTCGGGCGCAGCCAGGTCGACAGCGCGCTACGCAGCCTCGCGCGGTGGCACCGCGAACGCGGCCTCCCGCTACCAGGCGTACGCGTCGCACGGCTGAAGAGCGGCGAGTTCGTCGAGCTCCACCTCGATCGCGCCGCCGACCTGCCCGAGCCCTGGGCCGGCACCACCGACCGCTTCGTCTGGCAGCTCTCGGCGGGCGACGCCGATGCGGCGGCGCGGGTCGACGCGCGGGAACCGGAGGCCTCGGCCACCGGCATCGACGCCGGCGAGGCGCCCTACCCGGCCCTCGTCACCGTCGGACACGACGACGAGGACACGCACCTCATGCTCGACCTCGAGCACCTCGCATGCCTCGACATCCGCGGCACCGACGCCGCCGCACAGGCGACGCTCGCGGCGCTCGCGGTCGAGCTGGCGACGAGTCTCTGGGCCGACGACCTGCAGGTCACGGTGGTCGGTACGCTCGGCGAGCTGCCGGGCGTCGTCGACACCGGCCGGGTCCGGCACGTGCCCAGCCTCGCGGGCATCATCCGCGAGCTGGAGGCCCGCGCGGCCGACGTCGACCGGACGCTAGCCCAGGTGGGCGCGGGTTCTGTCGCCGAAGCACGTGGTCGCGGACTGGCGACGGATGCCTGGACACCGGAGATCCTCCTCGTGGGGGAGCGGCTCGGCCTGGTCGAGCGCGCCAAGCTCGAGAGCCTGGTCGAACGAGTGCCCGGCGTAGGGATCGCGGCCGTGACGTCCAGCGCGGAGGTGGGCGACTGGGCGCTCGATCTCACGGGCGAGCTCACCAACGGCGATACCACCCGCGGCATCCTCATGCCCGCGTACATCGCGGTGCGTCCACAGCAGCTCGACGCCGCCACGTACGCACAAGCCCTGGCCTTGTTGGCCGACCCCGAGACAGCGCCCGGCCCCACCTGGAGCCGTTCGATCGACCGCACCGAACCGACGTTGGAGGAGATCCCGATGGATGTTGTCCGCGCCGGTGCCGCGGATTCCGACGTCGCTGTCGGTGAGGTGGCCGGGCACGTGCCGGCGCCAGGCTTCGGGACGGGCGGTGGGTCGGCGTCAGGACAGCCCGAGAGGTTCTCGCCGTGGGCGACTGCCGCGGTGAGCGTGGCGACGCCGCCGCTGGGCACGCCGGTCGTCTCGGATCCGCGGTCGCGGGTCGAGCTTGCCTCGCGGGTCGGGTCCGACTCGTTGGTCGAGTCTGGTCCGCTGGTCGAGCCTGTCGAGACCCAGGTTCTTCAGGCCCCGGTCGTGCGAGTGCTGGGCAGTGTCGAGCTCGCCGGGACGACGGGCGTCGAGCTGCCGTCCACCCATCAGCGGCAGGCGACGGAGCTGATCGCCTTCCTGGCGTTCAACCCGGGTTCGCGCGGGTCGGACATCTCGAAGGCGCTGTGGCCGTCGCGCGAGCCCAACCTTGCGACCCGTCGTTCAGCGGTCTCCCGGGCGCGGCGCTGGCTCGGCACGGACGCCAACGGCTTCGAGTACCTGCCGCGCTACTGGTCCGCCGACGACGGCGGCCAGGCCGACCTCGAGTCCGCCGGCTACCGGCTGCGCGGGGTGCGGACCGACTGGCACTCCTTCTGCGACCTGGTCGGTCCGGACCTTACGCAGACCCCGACGTCGGACCTCCTGGCTGCCCTTGACCTGGTGCGTGGACGGCCGTTCGAGGGTGTTGCGCTACGCAAGTACGTGTGGGCGGAGCAGCTGATGCACACGATCTCGTCCGGCGTCGTGGACGTGTCGCACGAGGTCGCGCGTCGGGCACTGCTCGCCGGCGACGTGGCGATGGCACGGCACGCGTCGCAGGTCGGGCGGCTCGCCGACCCTGTGGACGAACGGTCGTGGCGCAACGGGATCCGCGCGGAGATCGCCTCCGGACGGCGGGACGCGGTGGGCCGGCTCGTCGACCGCCTGCGCGACCACCTGGAGCAGCTCGCCATGGAGCCGGAGCCGGACACCGAGGAGCTGCTGGCACAGGTGGACGAGCAGGACCGCCGCTGGGAGGCGGACGCGGGCCGAAGCACCAGGGGCTAACCCGGCTGTCTGGTCGAGCCTGTGGAGACATGTCTCGACAGGCTCGACCTCGGTTATCCACAGCACCCACTTTCCGGATTCCGTCGCCCGGGCTAGCGTCATTCTTGGCCGTTGCGGATATGCAACGGTGGGGCGTGAGCGGCAGGGGGACGCGGATGGATGGCGCGGCGATGCGTAGTGCGGGGCTGGTCTTGGCGGCTGGGCTGGCCTTGTCTGCTTGCACAGGTGCGGCCCCGGATCCTGAGGTGAGCACCGGCCCGACCGGGGATCCGACGCCTGCGGCGTCTGCGAGCCCGTCTCCCTCTGTCCCTACCAAGCCGGAGCGCCCGAAGGCTATGGAGCGCGAGGACGCGGAGGGTGCTGCAGCTGCGGCGGAGTACTTCATCGAGCTCTACCCGTATGTGATGGCGACGGGGGATACCGAGGAGTTCGAGGCGATGTCGCACAGGGCTTGTGGGTTCTGCGAACAAGCGCTGGGAGATGCACATCGGATCCAGGACCGTGACCAGCGTTTCGTGGGCGGAACAACTGAGGTGAAGGTTCTCAGGCGATATCTTCGTGACGACTTGACGGGAATCTACCCGTTGGATGTCGAGGTGACCCAGGAAGCGTCCACGACGCTAGATCCAGCAGGTTCCGTAGTCGCTTCCGCCGAACCACAGACCTCAGCACACCGCGTTGAGGTTGGCAGGAAGGATGATCGCTGGGTTGTCGTTGCAATCGCACCGAGGCCAGAATCGTGAGTGTCACGACTGCGGTGAGCGTAGTAGTCGCCCTGGCCTTGTCCGCCTTCCAGCCCGAAGAGCAGCCGACCTTCAGCGGCACCTCGGAGTACGATCAAATTTCAGTCGAAGCGGTCGTCTCATCAGGTGATCTAAGCCTTCAAGTCGGCAAGGGTCGTAGCGGAGGATCGGCCCCGAATGTCCCGCTTGTACGTCAATGGCGCGTCACTCCCGCCATGTGCTTCCTCCGCGATCTCGGAGGTGCCACTGCGTTCGCCGAATCGTGCGATGAGGGCCACCAGCTCGCCTATGCCGGGATTGAGTGCGAGGACGGCGAGCAGGCGGTCGGTGCCTTGTTCGAGCAGCGACGGGAGGCGAACGGCTGGTCAGATGCCGCACTGGTCGAGGATGAGTCCTGTCTGGCCGAACGCCGCCAGCAGGTCGACATCCCGGCGGCCGCGGCGAAGGCGTTCCAGGAGATGCAGATCGCACCGTCCGAGGTGAACGTGCAACCACCGGACGGTTGGACTCTTGTCAACGTCGACACGATCGTCTTCACCGAGAGCCAACCCCGCACAATGAGCACCAGCGTGTTCGGCATACCCGTAGAAATCCGGGCGGTACCGAGCAACTATTCGTGGGACTTCGGCGACGGATCGGCCGCCTTGGTGACGAGTGACCCCGGCGCGCCCTACCCGGCGCATACGATCGCCCACGCCTACGCGAAGACGGGCGAGGTGGTCATCTCCCTGACCACCACGTGGCACGGACAGTTCCGATTGGCCGGCGAACCGACTTGGTACGACGTGGCGGGAGAGGGTACGACCGTGTCGTCGTCGGGCAGCCTGGAGGTTCTCGAGGCAAGGGCGCGACTGGTGGAAGACCTGTACGGCGGCTGACGCCAGCGTCGCGCCAGAAGATGCTCGGCGTCGCCGAGCTCTCACGGCGTAGAGGGCGGGGATCCGGTCGTGTCGAGGCAGCGGTCGATGAGCGCGGTGAGCTCCACCGAGAGCGGGAGCTCGGCCTTTTGAGCGGCGGCAACGCCGTCGTAGAGCGTGATTGCGACGGGCCCAGGACGCTGGTCAGCCGCGGCATCGGTGCAGAGCAGAACACCAACCGTAGGGCCGTGAACGTCGGGCACGCGGACCAGGTCATCCACCAGGTGGAGCGTGTAACGGGCACGTGCGACCAGGGCTGGATCGAACCGGCCGGCCTGAACCTGGATAGCGATGTAGCGCATCTGGGTCACGTGGAAGAGCAGCAGGTCGACCGTGTAGTCCCGGTCGTCCTCCGTGAGGCTCATGTGGCGATCGACCAGGCACATGTGACGATCGGGGGTGGCCAGCAGGTCCTCAAGGTGATCCACCAAGATTCCGGTGAACGACCGCCGGATCGAGTCGACGAGCTCGCCTACGACGCCTTCGAACCCCTCAGGCCGGAAGTCCTCGGTGCGCTGGAAGAAGCTCATGAAACGCTCCCCGCGGTCTCTTCGTCGCGATCGGGGCGGTGTTTGGCATCGGGCCAGGTGAAATCGCTCATAGCCCAAGCCTGTAGAGGCACTACACCATCCGCCACCCGAGTTGCATATGTGCAACGAAACCATATGTGCTCGAGCGGAGACAGGGACGGTCCATGACGAGTTCCTGGGATGCCCATGCCCTACGTTGGCTGGATGTTGTGAATTATCACGGAAGCACCTTGCCGGGAAGACGGATATAGCGCACCCTTGCTACGGCCGTGTTCACTGAGTTCTGCCCGAAGTTGAGGGAGTCGCCGGATGGTCTCGTCCGCCATCACGCCTACGCGCACCATCGCCATCCTCATCGGAGTCGCAGTCGTTGCGGTAGCCGGGTTCGCGGTCGTGCGCTCGGGAGTGTTCGAGCCGGAGACAGTCCAGGGTGCGATCCCCGGTCCGGGTTCGTCATCGCCCTCGGTCTCCGCGTCGCTGAGCCCTTCGACCTCGCCGTCCCCGAAGCCGACTGTCGAACCCGAGCCGACGACACCGGCGCAGATCAAGGCGAAGAACATCGCAGACGCAAAGGCGCGGCTCGTTGAGTACTACGAGACGACGGCTGTCGTGGCGAACAATGGGTACGACGACTGGGAGAGCAAACTGCTGCCCTTTTGGGGGCGGCCGCAGATCTGGCAGCCATTGAGTAATCTATTTGAGGGATATCGTGTTGATGGCCGTTACACGACGGGTGCCGCCACAGTCGAGTCAATTGAATTGACCGAATACCGTGACGACCGATCGGGATTTGAGGACGTCGCTCTTGACGCTTGCGTCGACTTCTCGAAGGTAACGAACTTCGACTCGAATGGCGACGAGATTCGGCGGGCTGGCGGGGCGCCTGCCCGTTACGTGCTCGCATATGTTATGCGCCACCAAGGAGACGAGGGATCTTGGACGGTCCATGAGGAGATTCCAGAGACGGAGCGAGCATGCTGATTCGAGCGCATGCGAGAACCGGGAAAATCTGGCTTGCATTCCTATTGGGGGCGCTTTTGCTCCCGGCGACCGTTGCTGGCGCGCCTGCGATGGCGTCGGTGTGCGTCCCTGTGACCGGTCCGGATGGAGTAGTTATTCCATGTGAGACCGGCGGTGGCCCGGGGAATCCAGGTGGGCCGGGCAACGGAGACGGGTCCGGTGGTGGTGGCGAAGCACCGGCCACGTGTGAGTTCAGAGGCGAGGAGATCCCGTGCTCGGGCGACTACGGGAGCTGGAACGGCCGTTGCTATACGCGGGCGGCCTCGCCGCAACCCCCGAAGGATGCAAGTGTGTGGGAAGGCAATGATGACGGCGTAATCATTGAGTGTACTTCCTACGACTGTGTCTCCTCAGGGGATGTGGATTCTTGCCCGGGTCATTCCTTCTATTGGTCGGCCGACGCTCCGGCTCCTGTCGGCCCCACTGCTGAAGAACTCGCCCAAAGTGCTCTCGTGGCCCTGAACCTCAGGATGGGTCAGATCGGCTCCACTCCACCAGCAACCACGAGCAGACCAAATGCCGTCGGCGCCATCGGCCTCCCCATCTGGCTGTGGATTGCTAACCCCGCAAGGAACACGACCGGTCCGATTACGGGTGACCCGGAGCGCGGCTTAGGTGGACTCTTCGTCACTGCCACGGGCACGCTTGACCGCGTCGAGTGGACACTGACCTCAGCAGATGGAGCCACGATTGGTGCTATCACGTGCGACGGCGCCAACGCGCCGGGCACACCCTACGACGGCCGCAACAGTGCGGAGCCATCCCCAACTTGCGGATTCGGGCCCGATCTGAATGACAGCCCAGGAACCCTGACTCTAACTGGTACAGCTCACTGGGTCGTCGAGTGGCAGAGTAATGATGGACAGAGCGGCGTGATCCCCTTTACGCCACCGTCGAATAGCACCCAAATCCGGATCGGCGAGCTCCAGGCCCTCGTCCGTGACTGATCCGTCGAAATCCTTATCAACTAGCGACACTTCGCGCGCCGAGGGATGGCGCTTCGGACAGGGTGAGCCGACACAGTTGTCCGTGGAAGCGCATATATCGCTCAATCTCCAGCGCGCTCCCATACGGTCCGGCGCAGGCGATAATAGGTGGGACCGTGGCCTTAAGTGTCTTGTCCGTGAACCGCATGAGGACGGTGAACCCTGCGATGGTTTAGATCCATCAGAGGAGATGGTTCTCGATAGTGAGCGAATCCGCGTGGCTGAGGCAGCCTGTGCCTCCACCCAGCTTTCCCTCTTGGAGTAAGTTCTCTTACAGGGACTTGCACTGTCGCTTGAGGGCTCGCTGCGTGGTGCGAAAGGTACTTGCGAGATCGTTCTGGGGGTGTGTGTCCTCGAAAGTGCCGGAGGGTTGATTGGTGAGTACATTGCCCGGCTGGGCGCATTTTACGGGCAAGGACCGGGCGCTGGATGAGGACGGGTGGGCCGACCAGGTCAAAGGCTCGCTAGTCAGCTGCGCCGATGCTGTCTATTCGGTGCCGTCTCGATACCGATCGCAAGCGCGCTCCGGCTTATCGGGCAGCCGGTTCTGGTCGCGTGGGCGTTGGCCGCGACGCGGAAGTAAGGTCCCGGCAGCTCGACCCGCGGATGTGATGTCGACCACCGAGGTGGACTCCTCGGCTGAGTTCGGCCTGACCGGTGATGGCAGAGCCAGCCTCAGCGGCGGCCCCGTCGGCGGCACGCGTGCGATCGAATGCGCGCCCTCACACCTGGTCGAGCATCCCCAGCCCACTAGCGAACTCCATCAGCTCGAACGTCGAGCCCGTCACCATCGTTGCGCCGGCCGCCTTCGCTGTTACCGCGAACGGCCCGACGTTGCCATAGAGCACAAACGGCGTAACCGGGTCGGTCGCCCGGAAGTTCGTCAGCAGTCGTAGGCCGGCGTCCGGGACCTCGACACCCGCCTCCTGTCGGCCCATGTCCGAGATGATCAGGCCGTACGCATGGCTCTCGAGGAGCTGCAGCGCCTCGCTGGTCGAGCGCGCGATCTCGACGTGCGCGCCGTCGCGTCGCCAGGAGTCGGCGAGGACGGCGTTGTTCTCCGGGTGGTCGTCGACCCAGAGGATGGAGCGGAGTACGGGTCCGGTCGGCACCGAGATCCGGCGCTCCTGCTCCTCCGGCATCCAAGAGGTGTCGGGGCCTTCGGACTCCGCCCCGGGATCCGGCAAGACGTAACCCGGCGGGGTTCCCCATCCTGCCTGGGACGTCGCTCCTCCGGGGACACCGGCCGCGTGGTCCAGCCGCCGCTTCAGCGACGCCACCTCGCGCTGCAGGTCGGTGATCATGTCCGACTGCTGGTCGGTCGCCTGCTTGAAGTTGAGACGCTGCCCACCGATCTCGAGGGTGACATCGTCAGAACTGCGAAGTTTCAACAGGAGCTGCCGCCCGAAGACCAGCAGGACGACGATCACGAGCAGGGGCCACAGGAGGGCGGCGATAGCGCTGATCAGGTTGGCCACGAGGTAAAGGTACCGGTCAGAGGATGATGGGACGGGACAGATGCCCGCCACCACAGACGTTGGAGGTCCATCGGTGACCGAGCCACTCGATCGTGTCCGCGAGATCTGCCTCGCTCTGCCCGAGGTGACCGAGAAGCTGAGCCACGGCTCGCCCACCTGGTTCGTGAAGAAGACCTTCGTGAGCTTCTCCGACCACGGGCACGGCGGTCCGCTCGCGATCTGGTGCGCGGCCGCGCCCGGCGCGCAGGAAGAAGCGATCGAGAAGGAACCGGACCGGTTCTACCGGCCGCCGTACGTCGGGGTGCGTGGGTGGCTGGGGGTGCGGCTCGACGTCGATGTCGACTGGGACGAGATTGCCGCGATCGTCGAGGACGCCTATCGGCAGGTTGCACCTCGGCGGCTGCTCGCCGAGCTGGACGAGAGGTAGGCAGGTCAGGCCTCCAGCAGGCCCCGGATCTCCTCCGGCCCCAGCGAGCCCGCGAATGCTCCGGCGTCGTCGCTCAGCACCGCGTCGAAGAGCCGGGCCTTGCGTGCCTTGAGGGCCATCACCTTGTCCTCGATGGTGTTCTCCGAGACCATCCGGAACACCATCACGTTCCGTGTCTGCCCGATCCGGTGCGTCCGGTCGATCGCCTGCGCCTCTGTCGCTGGGTTCCACCAGGGGTCGAGCAGGTAGACGTAGTCGGCCTCGGTGAGGTTGAGCCCGAACCCGCCGGCCTTGAGGCTGATCAGGAACACGGGAGCGGTGCCGTTCTTGAACCGGTTGATCACCTCGGCGCGCTGCCGGGTGGACCCGTCGAGGTACTCATAGGGGATCCCCAGCGACGTGCACACCTCCGCGGCTTTGGTCAGGAAGGACGTGAACTGGGAGAACACCAGCGCGCGGTGCCCCTCGGCGGCGACCTCCGCGAGCTGGTCCGCGAGCAGGCTCAGCTTGGCCGACGGGACACCCTCGTACTCCGGGTCCACCAGGGAGGCGTCCAACGCCATGCGGCGCAGCGTGGTCAGGGCGCGGAAGACCGCCACCCGGTTCTCGTCGAAGCTCTCGAGCAGACCCAGCAGCCGCGACCGTTCCCGCTGCAGGTGCGTGTCGTAGATCCGGCGGTGCTTCGGGTCCAGCGTTACGCGGAGCACCTGCTCCTGCCGCTCGGGCAGCTCGGGTGCCACCTGCTCCTTGGTGCGGCGCAGGAGCAGCGGCCGGATCCGACGGCGCAGCCGGGCCAGCAGCGGGGTCGAGTCGCCCTCACCCGAGATCGGCTTGACGTAGTCCTCCCGGAACTTGGTCGGTGATCCGTACAGTCCCGGCGCCACTATCGCGAGCATCGCCCACAGCTCCATGAGGTTGTTCTCCATGGGTGTGCCCGTGATCGCCAGCTTGAACGGCGCCTTCAGGCGGCGGGCGGACTCGTTGGCGCGCGTCTGGTGGTTCTTGGCGAACTGCGCCTCGTCCAGGATCAGACCGCTCCACTCGACGTCGGCGAACGCCTCGAAGTCCAGGCGGAAGATCGCGTACGACGTCACGACGATGTCGGCGCCCGCGGCTGTCCGCGCGACGGTGGTTCGTGCCTTCGCGGCGGTGGTCGACAGCATGGCCACCTTCAGGTCCGGCGTGAACCTGGCGGCCTCGGCGGCCCAGTTGCTCACCACGGACGCCGGCGCGACGACCAGGAACGGTGCGTCCTCGTCGGGCCGCTCCTGCCTGGCCTGGGCGACGAAGGCGAGTGTCTGCACGGTCTTGCCGAGGCCCATGTCGTCGGCGAGGATTCCGCCCAGGCCGTGCCGCCAGAGGAACGTGAGCCACTCGAAACCATGCTGCTGGTACGGGCGCAGATCGGCCTTCAGCCCGACGGGCGGCGGCACGGGCTCCGGTCCGTCGACGCCGTCGGCGGTCAGCGAAACCAGGTCACTCACCGAGCGGCGCCACCGGTCGGACTGCTCGACGATGTCGGCCACCTGCTCCAGCTCTGCCCACAGGCCGGCGTTGAACCGGCTGATCCGCAGCTTGCCCGGCTGGTCGGAGAGCCGCTGTGCCTCCTCGATCAGCGCCCGGAGCTGCGCGAACACGGGCAGGTCCGTCCGCAGCCAGGTGCCGTCGGTGAGCATGAACCGCTTCTTGCCCCGCGCGAGCGCGTCGAACACCGGGCCGAACGGAATCTCGCGCCCGTTGATCGTGACCATGACGCCCAGGTCGAACCAGTCCAGGTCGGTGCTGTCGTCCGCACGCATGCTCACGACCGGCGTCGCCTCGAGGCCTTGGTACTCGGGCAGCTTCTCGCTCTCCACGCGAACGTCCGGCTGCTCCTCGAGGACGGGCAGCACGGTGGTGGCGAGGTCCATCGCCTGCAGCCCGCGGAACACCTCGGGCGCCACCCGGAAGTGACCGAAGCCCGGCACCTCGCGCACGGCGGCGATCACCCGGCCGAGCGTCGCGGCCTCCGCCGCGAGATCACGCAGGTCCGCGCCGGGTTCCATGGCAGTGGTCAGCGGATATTCCTTGTCCGACGGCGGGTACGCCCACCGCCACGCCACGCTGATCTCCGCCGGCGAGACCGCCGTGACGGTGGCCACCAGCTCGGGCCGAGGCAGGTCCGGCAGCTCGACGTCGGCGTCGGCGTGCACCTGCACCTCCCGGCGCAGCAGCGGCAGGTAGTCCGCCAGGAACTCGTCGACCGCGTCGGCGGGGATCTTGAGATCGGCCAGGTGGACCGCCGCGAGCTCCTGGTCGGTGAGGGGCGCCGCCGTCGGGCCGAGGGTGATGGTGCGGCCCGAGGGGGACTCCTCGATGGCGAACAGGCCGTGGCGGCCGAGCGCGCCGACCGAGGTGGCCATGGGGACGGCGTCGTCGAAGGTGACGGTCCGCTCGAGGCGCGCGCCGCCGTCGGGCAGGGAGAGGTCGAGGGCGATGGACGCCTCGCCGGCCAGCCTGAACGACTCCCGCTTCGACTTGCCGACCAGCTCGATGCCGAGGGCGGCGGCGTCGGCGAGATGACGCCAGAACGGGCGGGGGAGCACATCGCCCAGACCGATCCAGTCACCAGCGCTGATGTAGCCGTAGCCGCGTGGGCTCGTGGCGCGCAGGGCGTCGAGCGTGGTGAACCACTCCCGGACAACGGGATCGACGTCACGCAGGAACCCGTTGCGGATGTAGTTCCACGACGCGGTGCCGCCCACCCACGAGCCCTTGTCGTTGCGCTGGACCGGCCGCATCGACAGGGAGAGGTTGTCGTCGACGGACGTGCCGTCCACGCGGAGCTGCAGCGCCAGCACGGGCGGGGGGTCGGCAGTCGACGAGTGCACCGGCGGGGCCTCGACCGGCGTCGTCGGCACGAGCTGCTGCACCGCAGCCTTCCACTCGGGGACCTGCGGCGTGCGCTTCAGCGAGGACGCGGGCCGGACCATCGACGCCAGGCCGTCCGACCCGGACTCGATGAGTGTCGCGACGACGTGCTTGCAGGCGGACCCGACCGGGCACGTGCAGTCCGTACCGACGACGACGGGCGGACCGGGGCTGTTGGTCCTGAACTGGATGGAGCAGGAGTAGGTGCTGCGGCCGCTGCCGCGCACCCACGAGATGAGCAGGAGATCGTCCGGCAGCCAGTCCCACGAGATGACCCGGCCCTGCTTCTGGTAGTCCTCGCCGCGCAGGTATGCGCCACTGCCCACCAGGAGCTTGATCGCCGCGGGGTGGACGCGCGGGGCGGGAACGGTAGCGGGCACCCCTCCATGGTTCCACGCCCGGGCCACCGGTCCGCGGAGTTATCCACAGCGTGCCGTCAACCCCAGGGTGTGGGTGGCCTCTGGGAGAGCGTTGCCCTGCCCACTCTGCCCGACGCCGGCCTGCCGGGCCGGTCTCGGCGTGGCTCTGGCCGGGACGTTTGTCCACACCCTGTGGACAAACGTGCTGCTTCCGGTGGTTGCGGCCCTGCCCCATGGCGGGCCGCGTCCCGGGATGGTCTGGGGACCGTGCCGCTCGCGGTCATCGCGGTCCGGCGGCAGGCAGCGGCCCGGCAGCCGGACCGCTGACTCGCTTACTTTGCCGTGCTCGCCCGGATCTCCTCGAGTGCGACGACCTCGAGGATCTGCTTCACGATGATCGGGCCGACCGACTCCCACGAGAGCATCTCGGCGATCACCATGTAGGACAGGTCGTCCCCGGTGAAGCAGCCGCCGCGGTGCAGCGCGTTGACGAGTCGGTGCTTGGGCCAGTCGAGCTCGTCGAGGCGCTCGACCCGCCGCACTGCGGGGAAGAGCCGGCCGACGGGCAACGACTTGAGGCGCGTTACGGCGGCCTCGGCGAGGCGGGCGGTGCCGATGTCGGTCTTGCTGTCGACCTGACCGACGTACCAGGCGTCGTCCTCAGCCATGACCTCGCGGAACCATGGGAACACCTCGCCCCAGGTGGGTGTCGGGGTGACGGCGGGTGCGTCGGACATGAACGGATGCCTCCATTCCCTGTGTAGGTAAGTACGTCAATCCTTGCACCGTTCGGCCGGCAAAACAGGCATGATCGGCTCTAGAGACCGGACCTCATCCACTAATTCACCCGTCCAGCGGTTGCCGAGGAAGCGAAGCCGTGCGAGAGCCACGCATGCCGAACGCGATCGCGGTCGCCAGGTACCCGAGGGAGAGGGCGACGAAGAGCCCGGGCGACCATCCGGCGTCGGGCACGAGGAAGGCCGCGAGGGCCGCCGCACCTACGAAGGCCGCGTTGTACAGGACGTCGTAGAAGGCGAACGCGCGGCCCCGGTAGGCGT
This sequence comes from Promicromonospora sp. NPDC060271, assembly GCF_042726755.1. Classification (NCBI taxonomy): domain Bacteria; kingdom Bacillati; phylum Actinomycetota; class Actinomycetes; order Micrococcales; family Promicromonosporaceae; genus Promicromonospora; species Promicromonospora sp. NPDC060271. The sequence goes on from NZ_JBHXBG010000023.1 coordinate 34,077, forward strand.
CCTCGGAGTCGCGCTGCACGATCGTGTCGACCGCGATCTTCGCGCCCTGTGCGGCAAGCCCGAGCAGGGCGGCGGCCGTGACCACGCTGACGAAACCGGGCTCGGGTACCAGGATCAGCTGCGACGCCCCGGCCACCGCCAGCATCACGGCGATCCACGACTGCGGGGCCATCCGCCGCGCCAGCACGGCGGTGAGCAGGATCGCGAGCCCGCCGCCGACACCTGTCGCGCCGATCACCGTTGCGAAGGTGGTGAGACCGGCAGTGCGGTCGCCGGGCTCGGCCAGGAGGTTGCGCGACATCAGGATCGCCGCGATGAACACCACCCCGTACAGGAAGCGGTGCAGCGCCATCACCAGCAGCGCCTGACCGGGCGTACGTCGCACGGCGAGGTAGCGGGCGCCGTCGACCAGCCCGCTCGCCACCACCGCCAGCTCGTTCCGGATCGAGCCGACGGCGGGCTGCAGCGGTCCGAGCAGCGTGCGGGACATCCGCAGCCCCAGCAGCGAGGCACAGCCCATGACAACACAGGCGCAGGTCAGGGCCGCCGCGTCCTGGACACGGCCGGCCGGCACGGGCAACGCCAGGCCGATCACGAAGCCGATGCCGCCTCCGAGGAACGCTGCACCCGCACCGAGCGTCGGCGTCAGTGCGTTCGCCGTGAGCAGCAGGTCGCCCTGGACCACGCGCGGCAGGCCAGCCGAGAGGCCGGCGAGAAGGAACCGGTTGACGCTCAGGGCGGCGAGCCCCAGTACATAGATCGCGGGTGTGACGCCCTGCGTGAGCATCAGCACCGCCATCGTGCCGGTGATCAGCACGCGCACGGCGTTGCCGTACACCAGCACCTGCCGCCGCTGCCACCGGTCCAGGAACACGCCGGCGAACGGTCCGACGATCGTGAACGGCGCCAGCATGATCGCGAACGCACCCGCGACAGCCGCCGCCGACCCCTGCGACGCCGGGCTGAAGAACAGGAGGTTGGCGAGGCCCACCTGGAACATGCCGTCGCCGGCCTGGGACACGAGACGTACGGTGAACAGCTTGCGGAACCCGGGCAGACGCAGCAGCGCGCGTAGCTCGGCAAGGACGGTCACTCGCTCACAGTAGTTGTCGGACCTGCTGCGGTGACGGCCGACGGCGGTACGTGAAGCGCGGGCGCGGGACCAGGCCCGCCGCCGAAGTTCATGCGGTGTCCATCTTGTCGTCACCGGGGGTCGGCCGGCCTGCCACGGGCCGGCGCCAACCTGCCCGTGTGTCTCCCGATCGCCGCCACGCGGCATTCATCGCCTCCGGCGCCGTCCTCGCCTTGGGACTGAGCGCCTTCCCGGCTTTCGCGGCTCCCCTGACCGAGCGCGGTGGGGTCTCGACGAGCTCGACCGGAGGGTTCGGCTCCGCCCGTCACGGCGAGACCTTCCACCGGCTCGCCACCTACCCCGTCTTCCAGAACGTTCCCGTCGGCACCGATCCCGCCGACGAGACGGTCGCCGAGATCTCCGCCGTCAGCGCGGACGGCAAGACCCTCGTCCACACCGATGCCGCCGCGCGTCGCATCGGGTTCGTCGACATCAGCGACCCCGGCTCGCCCCGAGGTCTTGGCTCGCTCTCCCTCGCGGAGCTCGGCTCGGAGCACGACGAGCCGACGTCGGTCGCCGTGGTCGGTGACCACGTGCTCGTGGTGGTCGACAGCTCGTCGTCGTTCACCGCACCGTCAGGTCGCCTCGACGTCGTCGACCTCGCGACCCGCACCCGCGTGCGCTCCATCGACCTGGGCGGCCAGCCCGATTCCATCGCGGTCACGCACGACGGCGCCCACGCCGTCATCGCGATGGAGAACCAGCGCGACGAGGACGTGCTCCCCGACACCGGCGACGGCGAGGAGGGCGACCTGCCGCAGGCTCCCGCCGGGTTCCTGCAGTTCGTCGACCTGCCGGGCACCAACCCCGAGGCCTGGCGGACCCGCCCTGTCACGCTCGACGTGGCGGCGCTCACGGCCGCCGGCCTGGACACCCCGCAGGACGTCGAACCGGAGTACGTCTCGATCAACCCGTCCGACACCAGGGTCGCGGTGACGCTCCAGGAGAACAACGGCGTCGCGGTGCTCGACGTCGTGTCCGGCGAGCTCGAGAACGTGTTCTCGGCGGGCGACGTCGCCCTCGAGGGCGTCGACACGGACGACGAGGGTGCCATCGACCAGACCGGCTCGCTCGACGCGGCCCCGCGCGAGCCCGACGCGATCGGCTGGGTCGACGACGAGCACGTCGCGACCGCGAACGAGGGCGACTGGAAGGGCGGCACACGCGGCTGGACGGTCTTCGAGGCCGCCACCGGCGACGTCGTCTGGGACGCGGGGGCGGACCTCGAGGAGCTGGCCGTCCGTGTGGGCCTGCACAACGAGGACCGCGCCGGCAAGAAGGGCGTGGAGATCGAGGGCCTCGCGGTGGCCACGCTCGACGGCGTCCGCTACGCGTTCGTGGGTTCCGAACGTTCCAACTTCGTGGCCGTGTACGACGTGTCCGACCCGACTTCCCCGCGGTTCGTGCAGGTCCTGGCCACGACCAACGGTCCGGAGGGCATCCTGCCGGTGCCGTCGCGGAACCTGCTCGTCGTGTCCTCCGAGGAGGACTCGGCCGAGGACGGCGTCCGCGCGTCCGTCTCGGTGTTCGGCAAGGGTCACCGCTACGCGCGGGACGCCGGTACGCCCGCGTTCCCGTCCGTCGTGTCGGCCGACGTCCGCACCACGACGGGTGCGGTCAAGCCGATCGGCTGGTCCGCGCTGGGCGCGCTCTCGGCCGACCCGCGCGAGCGCGACCGGCTGTGGACCGTGACCGACGCCGCGAAGTCGCCTACGTCGATCCTCTCCGTCTCGACCGCCGGCCGGCGTGGCGCGGAAGATCCAGCGGTCATCGACCGCGAGATCGTCGTGACGGAGGACGGTGAGCCCGTCGGCCTGGACGCCGAGGGCATCTGGGCGCGGCCGTCCGTCCGGGGTGCGTCCGGTGGGTTCTGGCTCGGCGTCGAGGGTGCGACGGGCGCGGAGAACGCGCTGGTGCGCGTGTCGTCGTCGGGCCGCGTGCAGGAGCGTGTGAGCCTGCCCGCCGACGTCGCGGCAGGTCTCGGCAAGTGGGGCATCGAGGGCGTGACCGGCTCGGTGGACCGGGCCGGCGAGCACCTGTTCGTAGCCCTCCAGCGTGGGCTGACCAGCGACGACGGCGTGGGTGGCTACGCCCGCATCGGGCGGTACGACGTTGCGACCGGCGCATGGACCTGGTTCGGCTACCCGCTGTCCGCCCCGACGTCCGACGGCGACTGGGTGGGCCTGTCCGAGATCACGGTGGTGGACCGTGACACGCTCGCCGTCATCGAGCGGGACAAGCTCAACGGCCCGGCGGCGGCCCTCAAGGCCGTCTACACGGTGGACCTGCCGAAGCGTGATCCGCGTCCGGGGACGGTCCCGGTGCTGCGCAAGCGGCTCGCGATCGACGTCCTGCCTGCGCTGCGTGCCACCAACGGGTGGACGCAGGAGAAGCTGGAGGGCCTCACGATCGGCGGCGACGGCCACGTGTACGCGGTCACGGACAACGACGGCGTGCAGGACGCGACGGGCGAGACCGTCTTCCTGGACCTGGGCAAGGCTCGCCGGCTGTTCGGATGAGGCGAGCAGGCGGTCATCGGGCGAGGTGACCACAGGTCTGCGGGGTCTGTTGCTCCGCGTAGACAAGGTCTACACAGAGCAACAGACCCCGCATTCGTACTAGTTCTCCCGGAGCCCTCGCTCAGCCCCGGGCATTCACGTGGATCGCCAGCGCCCCGTACGCCGGGATCGTCGCGGTGAACCAGCCGTCAGCGTTGACGGTCCGCTTCACCGAGCAGCTCGACGACGCGACGACGTCGCAGTACGTCCCCGCCGGGAGCGGCGTCTGGAACCAGCGCTGGACGGCCGACGCCGTGTTGTTCAGCACCACGTAGCCGCGGTTGCCGCGCCCGTAGGTGATGAGGTTGCCGCCGTCGTCCCACCAGTTGGTGACCGCCGTGCCGGCCACCGCGTTGTGGAAGCCGACCATGCCGCGGATCTCCGTCCAACGCTGGGTGCACGTCCACCGCCCGGCGCCGCAGGTCGCGTCGGGCACGGAGGTCTCGCCGGCCCCCGGCGCGCCGGCGTCGTTGTTCGAGAACTCGTACCCCGAGTACACGGTCGGCGATCCGTACGGCCAGGACAGCAGGAACGTGTTGGCCAGCACGTACTTGGCGCCCCACTTGTAGTTCATCGACTCGCCGTTGCGCTCGGTGTCGTGGTTGTCCACGAACACGCCCGCCCGTCCGGACTGCAGCTTGCCGTCGCCGATGAACCGCAGGTTCTTGATCTGCCCGTCGAAGTCGTGCTTGAGCTGGCGCGCGTAGTTGAACTCGTGCGAGTCGCCGCTGCCCAGGTACTCGGACGGCTGGATCGGCTCCCCGGCGGCGCCGATCACCTCGTGCACCCAGAACACGTTCGGGTTCCGCATCCGCGACTTGATGGCCTCCAGGTCCGACGCCGGCACGTGCTTCGACGCGTCGATCCGGAACCCGTCGACGCCCAGCGAGACCAGGTCGTCGAAGTACGCGGCGAGCCTGCCGCGGACGTAGTCGGAGCCCGTGCGCAGGTCCTGCAGTGCGACGAGGCGGCAGTTCTGGACCTGGTACCGGTTCGTGTAGTCCGAGATGTCGGTGCGGCAGTCGTTGAAGTCCTGATACCCGTACGTGCCGGTGAAGTTGTCGTCCGAGTAGGCAGTCCCTGCCACGCCGGTGCCCGACCGGCCGGCGCCCGCCATGTGGTTCACGACGGCGTCCGCGATCACGCCCACGCCGGCGGCGTCGCAGGCGGCGACCATGTTCGCGAACTCGGCGCGGGTGCCCAGCTTGGACTCGATCCGGTAGCTGACGGGCTGGTACGACGTCCACCACTGTGAGCCGCGGACGTGCTCCATGGGCGGGGAGACCTGCACGTAGCCGAACCCGGCCGGGCCGACGACATTGGTGCACTCCGCGGCGACGGAGTCCCAGGTCCACTGGAACAGGTTGAGGATGACGTCCCCGTCGCCGTGAGTGGGGGTCGCGGCCCGGGCGGGCTCGACGGCGGGGGTGGCCGTGGTCGCTACCAGGCCAAGGGTGAGTGCGGCGGCGAAGGTCGTCAGGGCGGCGAGCATTCGTCGGGGCGCGTTCGGACGGCGCGTCATAGCGGCTCCTTGCGGCGTGGTCCCGGGCTGAGGCACGTGCGGCGCTGCACGGCTGTTTCCGGATCTTGCTGCAAGAATTGCAGAGGCTTGGGCGACACGCCAGAGGCCCGGGTGAAAGACCCGGGCCTGGCGTGTCGGAGGTGCGGACGCTCAGTCCTCGTTGGGCATGAGGATCCAGAACGCGATGTACGCGAGAAACTGCGGTCCCGGGATGAGGACCGAGGCGACGGTGAGGATCCGGACCAGCGTGGGATCCCAACCGAACCGGCGCGCGATCCCGGCGCAGACGCCGGCGATCATGCGTCCCTGGCGCGGGCGAGAGAGTGTCTGCGTGGTCATGTCAGGCTTCCTGGCGCTCGTTAGGGATGAAGATCCAGCCGATCACGTAGGCCAGGACCTGCGGGCCAGGGATGAAGATCGAAGCGACGGCGACCACGCGCACGATCGTCGGATTCCAGTCGAAGCGGCGGGCGATCCCGGCGCAGACGCCGCCGATCATGCGGCCCTGCCGGGGGCGGGAGAGTGTAGGTGTGCTCATGTCATCGACGGTAGTTCCGCCGTGGGTCCGGGGCTATCCGGTAATCCCCCCGCCTGTCCCTGATCAAGCCCAGGGAAAAACCAGGGACATGTGACCGGGGAAGCAGGGTCGGGATCCCCCGACCGGGCGCTGAGCGTGCCACGTCGATCCGCGAAAGGTGCGGGTGAAGTGTGGCTAGATGGTCCGGGAGCGTACGAGACGCACCCTAATTTTGGTCCGCTCGTTCGACGACCGGGGGTCGCTGTGGTGGTACGTCTTTCTTTCTTCGCGTGTGGTCCGGCCGCCGTGGTTCGTGCCACCGCGGCCCTCGCGGGCGGTGCGCTCGTCGCGTCGGTGCTGGTTCCGGTGGGCCCAGCGTTCGCGGGCACGGCGGACCTGCCGGCCCCGTCCAGCATCACCGTGGGTGGCCAGGTCTGTGGAACAGAACCGGTCGAGGTAACCCTCGATCGGGAGGATTCCACGTCGTTGAAGTTCGGCGCGGTGTTCGACGGCGCCGGCGTCACGGGTGCCGTGGCCGTCACCACTGATGCGGCGGGTGTCGAACGGAGCCACCGCACGTACGAGCTGATCGGCGGCGTGCTGGACGGCAGTACTGGGTCGTCAGATCTCACCGACGACGCCGTCAATACGCTCACGGTCCGGGCTCGGAACGAGGACGGCACTACCGGCCCTGCGGTGGAGTGCTCGTTCCTGCTGCACCGCGGACCGTCCTCCGTGCTCTCGGTGTTCCCGGTGCTCGGCGCCGAGACCGTCTATGTCTCCGATGGCAGTCGACGAGGTGGTGTCGGTGTGCCCGGTGCGTTCGCCGTGGCATCTCCTCGGACTCCGGACGCGGTCTCGTTCGCCTACGGCTACTCGATGGACCTCCGCTTCGAGCCCGAGTGGCGGACCGTACCCGCGACGGAGAACGCCGTGATCCCTTTCGTCCCGACCAGGGAGGGCGAGCAGTACCTGCGGGTGGCCGAGGTCGACTCGACGGGTCTGATCGGTCAGGCGACGAGTGTGCGCGTCCGGGTAGCGGCAGAGGGCACGGCTCAGACGGTCCCGCCCGCCGTCACGGTCAGCAGACTGGCCGACGGTCTGCCGGACGACGACTTGGCGCCCTTCCGCTTCACCCTTACCGAAGACCTGGTGCCCTGGGGTAGCGGCGCCGGTCAGGTCGCGCTCTACGACGGCACCACCGAGCTCGCCCGGGTAGCGTTCGACAGCCGGACGGAAGACGTGCTCGTGCGGCGGAGCCTGGCTGGGGGTGGCTATCGCGATCTCCGCTTCGAGTACGTGCAGTTCCCCGGCGCGGTGACCCTGACTGACACCGCACAGTTCTGCCTCTCGTCCTGCCCGTTCACCGGGGGCAGCGCGACGGTGAAGTCGTGGTGGTTCAGCGGCGAGTCCGACCCGAGCTACAACAGCGCCTACTGGGCCGTAACCGAAGGATTCTCCCCGAAACCGGCGTCGTACACGTATCAGTGGCTGCGCGACGGGGCCGCGATCACCAACGCGACTGCCGAGAAATACCTCAGTTCGCCGGCCGACGTCGGACACCGCATCTCCGTACGGATCACGGCGCAGGGACCGTCCATGAGCCCGAGGTCGGTTACCTCGACACCGTTCACCGTCCGGGCGCGGGACACGATGCACGTCGATTACGGGCTGAGCTGGATCGGCTCCCCGTGGGAGAGCAACTACTGCTACTGCGTCGCCTCGGACGGGCAGAGCGCGGGCCTTCCGGGTAACGGTCGGACGGCGCAGGCGCTGATCGCCTACCCGACCTCGCAGTCGTACACCACAGGCACGAGCCCATCGTCCGAGACCGACGAGATGCCCGCGTCGTTCTGGTTCGAGACCGAGGGCTACGTCGCGGGCCGTGGCTGGGTGGGGCAGAAGTACAGGGACAACACCCCGTATGTCGGCACCATCGGCGAGAGGCGTCGCCTGGAAGCGTTCCGGATCAAGCCTGGCGGCCCCCACGCGTCCTTCTACGACGTCTGGTACCGCGCCTACGTGCCCAGGTACGGGTGGCTCGGCTGGGCCAAGAACGGCGAGACCTCTGGCACCACGGGATTTGGTTACCCCATGGAAGACGTCCATATCCGTGTGCTGCCGAAGGGCCAGGTGCCGACGGCGTCGGTGTCCGGAAACGCGCCGTACTACTCCAAGGGGACGCAGCAGGCAGTGCAGGTCTCGGCCTATCTGCGTCCATCGGGCTGGCGGACGGCGGTGATGGGTGGCTCCACGGCGGGCTCGACCTCGACGTCGCATCGTCTCAACGCGGTGAAGCTGAACCTCGTCGACGCTCCCTACTCCGGCGGCCTCCAGGTGTCGGCCAAGGTCGAGGGCGACGGCTGGCGGCCGTACGTGAGCACGGACAGGGTCGCGGGCACGTACCACCGCACCAACCGGACCGCCGCGTACCGGATGCGCCTCACCGGTGAGATGGCGGAGCAGTACGACATCTATTACCGGGTGCACGTGGCGGGCACCGGGTGGCTCGGCTGGGCAAGGAACAACGGAGCCGCCGGCACGGAGTCATACGCACACCGCAACACGGCCGTGCAAGTGGTGCTGATGAAGAAGGGTGGGCGCCCGCTGATGAGCGGTTACGGCCGGGCGGCGTACAAGCGCTGAGACCGACGGAGGGGCCGGTCGCGGACGTCCACGACCGGCCCCTCAGCATCTACCGGCTTCACCAGCCGTTCGGCACCAGCACCTTGCGGATGCGCTTCTCGCTGACCGTGCCGTCCGTACCGAGCTGCTGCGCGAAGAACGAGACCCGCAGCTCCTCCAGCATCCAGCGCACCTCTGCCAGCTCGGCGGCGCGTGCGGCGTCGGGGGTGCCCGCCGCGTAGGTGGCGAGCGCCTTCTCGTACGCGGCGGTCACGTCGCCGATCCGCCACGCGAGGTCGGAGTCGCGTGCCGGGTTCTCCGCCGCCTTCGTCAGGCGGTGCGAGTCCGCGCGCAGGTAGCGTGCGAGGTGCGGCAACCGCCGCGGCGGCGTCGCCGAGACGAATCCGTCGTGGATGAGGGTCGCGCGATGCTCGCGCAGGTCCTGCAACGTGTTCAGCAGCGCGAGGCTGCCCGACGCGCGGATCTCCGCCTCGAGCGTCCGGCTCGCCGACAGTGCGGCCACCACGTGCCCGACGACGCGGTACACCTCGTCCTCCAGGTGCCGGCGCACGAATGCCAGCGCGTCGGCGTAAGCACCGGCAGACCGGACGGCCGCAGCATCCGGCCCACCCGAAGGCGTGTCATAGCGCGCCGAGTCACCACCCGAGGTCAGCGACACGACGGCCGCAAGCTGCAGATCGGCGACCAGCGCCTCGGTACTCGGATACGGCGACGCCGCCATCGTCAGCGACTGCGTCCCGGTCCACCGCGACGTCACCCGCCCGGTGCTGAGCGCAGCCTCGGACACCAGCAACCGCCGAACCCCTGCGGCGTGCAACGCATCCTGCCGCGTCTCGTCGGCCAGGATCCGCAGCGCGACCCCCACGGACCGAGCCTGCCCCTTCACCTTGGGCGCGACCTCCTCCACCAGCGCCGGGAACCCCCGCACGACAACCCCGGCCCCAACCCCGGTGGACACGGAACGCGGCAGCTCCCCGCCGCCCCCCAACCCAGAAGGCCAAGACCCCAGCCCACTCTGCTCCCCAACAACAACACCAGCACCAGCACCAACAGCACCAACAGCACCGGCACCGGCACTGGCACCAGCACCATCCCCGCCAACCACCCCACCACTGGAGCTGCGCGCCCCCACCTCCAAAGGCGACGGACCTACGGAGGGCGTGGAAGGCGAAGACCCTCGCGCGGACGCGTTCACGGGCCCCAGGGGGCCCTCCACTTCGGGAAGGAATACGTC